>JAQTVX010000264.1 GCA_028706585.1 Candidatus Krumholzibacteriia bacterium
CACGTTGAGCGACGGAACGAAGGCTGAGCCATCCGTGATCGGGGCGGACGCCACGTACGATGTCGCCCTCCTCAAGATCGAGGCCAAGAATCTGCCGTACGCGAAGCTCGGCGATTCCGACCGGCTCTCGATAGGCGAATGGGTCATCGCCATCGGAAGCCCATTCGGCTATCTGCTGAGCGACGCGCAGCCCACCGTGACGGTGGGGGTCGTGAGCGCGCTCCACAGGGACGTGAAATCCAGCACCGAGGCGCCGGTGCTCCAAAACATGATTCAGACGGATGCGGCGATCAATCCCGGCAACAGCGGCGGCCCGCTCGTGTCGAGCGACGGGAGCGTTATCGGCATCAATACTCTCATCTTCACGACGCAGGAGGGCGACGTGCCCGGGATGAGCTTCGCGATCCCGATCAACACGACGAAGATGGTCACGGACGAGCTCCTCCACTACGGGCGAGTGCGCGTCGCGTGGACCGGCATAAGGGTGGGTACCGTCACGCCGGAGGTTGCGCGAAAGATCGGCCTCGGCGAGCAGACCGGGCTTCTCATCGAGAAGGTCGAGGCGACGAGCCCGGGCGCCCAGGCCGGCATCCTGCGCGGGGACGTTATCCTCGAGGTCAACGGCTCGAAGGTGAACTCCCCCGAGCAGGCGGCGCGGGCCGTGTTCGGGCTCCGCGTGGGGGATACCGTGGACATGGTCATCAACCGCGGGGGCAAGACGCAAACGGTGAAGCTGAAGCTCGCGGAGCCGCCAAAGGGCGCCTGAATGGATATTCAAATGAATTGACGCACTTCCCTTCGAGGAGGTTTCGCTTGATTCCACGATACTCCGTTCCCGAGATAACGAAGATCTGGTCGGAACAGTACAAGTTCGACCTATGGCGCGAGATCGAGGTCCTCTACTGCGAGGGGATGGCGGAGCGCGGCCTCATACCGAAACGAGCTGCGCGGGAGATACGCGCGCGCGCCGGTTTCAACATCAAGCGAATCGAGCGCATCGAGGACAGGGTCCGCCACGACGTGATCGCGTTTCTCACGGACATGTCGAGCCGGATCGGTCCCTCGGGACGCTATCTGCACCTCGGCATGACCAGTTCCGATCTTCTCGACACCGCGCTGGCTTGCCAGATGACCGCGGCCGGGCGGGAGATACTCGCGCGGCTTAGAGTCCTCAGATCGGTGCTGCGAAGACAGGCGATCCGCTACCGCCGCACGCCGATGGTCGGCAGAACGCACGGTATGCACGCCGAGCCGATCACATTCGGGCTCAAGCTCCTCGTCTGGTACGAGGAGATGGATCGCAACGTCGAGCGCCTCTCCCGCGCGATCGAGGAGGTGCGCGTCGGCAAGATGACCGGCGCCGTCGGCACGCAGACGCACATCGACCCCAGGGTCGAGCGATTCGTGATGCGGAAAATGGGCCTGAAGACCGCCCGCGTCACCACGCAGATCATACAGCGCGACCGCCACGCGGCGTACATGGCGACGCTCGCCGTGATAGGCGCCTCGCTCGAGAAGATGGCCATGGAGATCCGCTCGCTCCAGCGGACCGACATCGCGGAGGCGGAGGAGCCGTTCACGCGCTCCCAGAAAGGCTCGAGCGCGATGCCGCACAAGCGCAACCCCATCCTGTGCGAGCGCATCTGCGGCATGGCGCGCATCCTGCGCGCGAACGCGCACGCGGCGATGGAGGACGTCGCCCTCTGGCACGAGCGCGACATCAGCCATTCCTCCGTCGAACGCGTCATCATCCCGGATTCGACGATGCTGCTCGCGTACATGCTCGAGAAGTTCACCTGGATAATGGAGAACGTGCGCGTGAACAAACGCTCGATGCGCGCGAACCTCAACCGCACGGGCGGGCTGGTGTTCTCCGAGCACGCGCTGCTCTTTCTCGTCGATCACGGATTCTCGAGGGAGGCGGCGTACGCGATCGTGCAGGGTGCGGCGATGGAGAGCGCGAAAACCGGCGCGAGCTTCCGCGAGCTTCTGGCCGCGGACAGGCGGCTGCGCAGCCGCTTCGACAAGGACGAGATAGACGCCCTGTTCGACCTCGACGCTCATTTGAAGAAGATAGATTCTATCTTCAGGCGGACGCTTGGAAGGAAGAATTGATTGATATGAGCCCAGCATTGAAGGGAATCGTTTCGATAAGGGGCAAATCCGACGATGAGATCGCCGGAATCCTCAAGAGCCGCGGTTTCAATATCACGCCGGGCGAGGCGAGGCGTGTGGTCGATCTGCTGGGACGCGACCCGACCGATGTGGAGCTCACGATATTCAACACGATGTGGAGCGAGCACTGCAGCTACAAGAGCAGCCGGGCCGTGCTCAAGGAGCACCTCCCGACCGACGCGCCCAACGTTGTGCTCGGACCGGGAGAGGACTCGGGGATAATCCGCTTCGCTCCGACCGGCGACGGGGACTGGTGGTGCGTGGTCATCAGCCATGAAAGCCACAATCACCCTTCTCAGGTGCTGCCAGTCGAGGGCGCGGCGACGGGCATCGGCGGAATCGTGCGCGACGTGTACTGCATGGGCGCCGACGTTTTCGGGAGCCTCGATCCTCTCCGTTTCGGCGACCCGACCGGGCCCAAGGGGCAGCGCGCGATCGCCATCGCCCGCGGCGTCATCGAGGGAATAGCGCAGTATGGAAACGCCCTCGGCGTTCCGAATCTGGGCGGCGACGTCGTCTTCGATCGGGGCTATGACGACAACTGCCTCGTAAACGTGGTCGCGGTCGGGCTCGTAAAGGAGTCGCGCGTGATACGGAGCCGAGTTCCCGCCGCCGCGCGCGTCAAGCCGTATAAGATGATTCTCATCGGCAAGCCCACGGACGACTCGGGCTTCGGCGGGGCCGCGTTCGCGTCCGAGGACCTCGCGGGCGAGGAGAAGGCCAATAGAGGCGCCGTACAGGTGCCCGATCCCTTCCTCAAACGCGTTCTCAGCGAGGCGATGAAGAAGGTGTTCGAGGCGGCAGAGAGGCGCGGCGTGGAGATCGGTTTCAAGGATCTCGGCGCCGGCGGGATCGCATGCGCCAGCTCCGAGCTCGCGCACGCGGGGGGCTTCGGAGTGAAGCTGGATCTCGACAAGGTCAACCTCGCTCTGGGGCATTATCCGCCGGCCGTCGTCTCGTGCTCCGAAACGCAGGAGCGATACATGATGGCGGTGCCCGTCGATTTCGTGGACGAGGTGCTGAGGATCTACAATGAGGATTTCGAGCTGCCCCATATCTATCAGGGCGCCGGCGCCGTCGTCATCGGCGACGTCACGTCCGAGCCGAACTATGCGATCGAGACCGCGGGGAGCGTCGTGTGCAGCGCGCCGGTCGAGGTCATCACGACCGGCATCTCGTACGACAGGAACGCGAGGCCGCGCAAGCGCCTCTTCGAGGAGCCGGAGCTGGATCCCAAGCGGTCGCTTCACGACGATTTCCTCTCCATGATCGGTTCCCCCAACGGCACGTCGAAGAACTACGTTTTCCGCAGATATGACTCGGAGGTGCAGGGGCGCGCGGTGATCCGCCCC
>JAQTVX010000265.1 GCA_028706585.1 Candidatus Krumholzibacteriia bacterium
CCACAAGGCGCTTTTCGAGAGTCCTTCGTCGCGGAGCGGGATCTTTCTGCGGCATGTCGGGGGGGACGTGATCCGCTGAGTCGCCTCTAGAAAACGTAGCGCACGTCGAGCATGCTGCTGTAGAGATTCGAGGGGATGATCTCGGACGCCGAGTACACGTCGACGAAGAATCTGTCCCTGAAGTGGAACGAGAAACCAAGCGTCACGAGAGAGCTAGTGCTCCATTCGCGCTTCAGATCTGCAACGGTTGTCTCAGGGTAGATGGATGCCTGCGGTGATGCAACCGCAAGCGCGGCGCCGTAGCTCGAAACCGAGCCGGTTGGACGGTTATAATAGAACGCAGACGGCATCGGTCTGTCCGTGATGTACTTGTACCATTCCCCGCAGATCGTGAATGAGGAAAAGCACGTGAAGTAGCCAGATGGCCGGAACTGGATCGAAAGCGGGATGTAGACATCAGCCTCGGTGCCGGTGTACTCCAAGGAAAATGGCTGCTCGATCGAGACCGAATCCGTCGATTCGTGATGCATTTCTGCATACAGCATGACGGGGTCTTCCTCGGCGTGACTCCATTTGAATTCACCGTGCATTCCGAGATACAGATCCAGGTTGCTGCGCAGTCCGAACGTCTTTCCACCCTTTAGGAAGAAACTTGCTCCCCTGAGAGAGCCCTCGCAGTCGAAATCACCGGAGAGAATCTCGTCGGTCGGCGAGTACCATGAATAATTGTCCCGGACCATGCTCCAGTCGGCATCGTACTTTGCGGTTGAAAAAGCCCCGCCGGTGTAGATCCGAATTCCGGTGGGAAACGTATGGCGCATTGAGAGCCCGAAGTTCCAGAGGTCACCCTCCCTCTCGTCGCTCCATGTGTCTTTTTCGTAGCTGTATGAGGTGAGGTCTTGCGTCGCATCGAAGCCCTTTTCGATTCTGAGATAGAGTGATTGATCTCGATAAGTAATAGGATGCATGGAAGCTTGAAGCATGAGTTCCGTTCGGGATCCCTCTTCACCCCTTCTCACGAGGCCGGTTTCGAAATCAAAGGAAATCCGCCGTCCGGAGGAAGAAGCAGCGTCTTGAGTCTTGTATTCGGAGGACAGGTCCGTGTAATAGTGGTCACGATAGTTGTCCCACACCCATATGTCCCCGGAAGAAGAGGATTCGTAGTATCCGCAGCCCTGAAAGCGGAATCCCAGGGCACAGCTGTCCCCAATCGATCGAGCGGCGAGGAAATCGATTCTGCCGAAGTCGCCGTCATCGCTTCTGCCGTATGTCCGCAACCTCGTCGATGCAGTTCCCAGATCGAGATCGTTGGCCTGGAATTCGGATTGGTCGAGCCGCCATTGCACAAAAAGCGCCGCGCGCCAGCTCGACAACCTTATTCCATAGAGGGAGATCTCGTTCGTCATATATGAGTCGACGCTGTAATTGAGACTGCTGGGTGAATATTCGCTCAAATAGGGGAATGCGGGGGCAAAGCCGGATATCAACCGCCGCTCGTAGTTGATCGTCAGCCTGTCCGCGAATTGAGCGTAAGCGGGATTTACCGTGAGGTCGGTGTAGAGATCCGGGATGATGCCCGAGACGTGATCTCCGCCGAGCGAGCTGATCCGCGCCGAAGGATGATCCTGCGCGAGCGCGGCTCTCGAGAACGGGATGAGCGCGAGAACGGAAAAACCCGCGATGATTGTCTTCCAACGTATTTTCTGCAATCGAGCCGCCCTTTTAGCAAATATGGGTCATGATATGCGAATCGGATGGTTTATTCAATTGAATATTGAAGAATTTCCGCGTTTGTGATACCATCACACACTGTCAGCTCTCCAATCTTAATTCGCCGCACCAGGTGCGTTTTGGCCAGTGATTCTCGCCGCAGCAAGGAGTGTCGAGTATGAGACCGTCTCGTTGGATCGCGCTCGTTCTCGTGGCAGCCTGTTCGATTTCCATCATAACCGCGGGAGCTCTCTTTGCAAGGAAGCCCCTCAAAGCTCCGAAGCCCGTCTACGTCTCGCCCGCCGAGAATTTCGGATACCTGCCGCCGCCCGTCGACCTGACGGGGCTGCGGCCTGTCACCGCTGGCGTCAGCGGCCAGATGGCGCCGCCCGCGTCGTGGGACTGGCGCTCTCTCGGCGGAGTCACATCCGTGAAGAACCAGAATCCTTACGGAACCTGCTGGGCTTTCGCCGGCATAGGCGACATCGAATCGAAAGTTCTCATACAGGAAAGCTCGTCCAACGACTACTCCGAGATCAACGTCGTGGCCTGCAACGCGACAGGCACGACGTGCAACAGCGGCGGTAACGCGTGGATCGTCGCCAACTACCTGAGCCTCCTCGGCACCGTTAACGAGAGCTGCAACGCGTATCCGGATGGATGTCCGAGCCCTTCGTGCGTCAACCCGGCGTGCACCTATTTCAAGAGGATCACCGAGTGGAGAATCATTCCGGAGGACGAGACCTCGATCAAGAACGCGATCATGACATATGGGCCCGTATACACCGGAATGTACGCGAGCTTCTCCGGTTTCAGCACCTATAACGGGACGGGCTGTCTCCAGTACACCGGCACCGAGGATCAGAATCACGGTGTTCTCATCGTAGGCTGGGACGATACGATGTGCGGCGGCTCCGGCGGATGGATCGTGAAGAACTCGTGGGGAACGAGCTGGGGCGACGATGGATACTTCTACATCAAGTATGGCAGCGCACGGGTCGGCGAGAACGTGAGTGTGTTCACCGGCTACAAAGACTACGATTCGACGGAGACGATCTACTATTACGATGATTACGGTTGGTGGAGCTCGGTCGGCTACGGGGATGGCGATGACTGGGCTCTCGTGGCCTTCACGCCGACGGGCCTTCCGTCCGAGGGAAGCCTTCTCAAGGCTGTCGACATATGGGCCACCTGGGCTCCGACGAGCTATTCCATCGAGATCTACGACGAGTTCGACGGAACCACCCCCACGAGCCGTCTGGTCGGTCCGATGACCGGCACGAAGACGGAGGCGGGATACTACAGTGTGGCGCTTCCGACGCCGCTCGTCGTCTATTCTAATGACCCGATATACATAGTGGTCGAATTCAACACACCCGGCTACGACTACCCGATTCCCTTCGACGATTCGGGGCCAATGGAGACGAATAAGAGCTACCTGAGCGACACGGGCATCTCTGGAAGCTGGGAGGCCTTGGATGCGGGCAACTACGAGTATGGGGACATCGCCGTCCGCGCGCGCGTCGAGCCAAAGCCGACCGAGGCCCCGTGCAGCTGGGAAGGCGACCCGCTATGGTACTACTGTTTCGGATGGTACGAAGGCTATGCCACGAGCCAGCCGGCCGGCCACTTTGACTACGACATCTATGCGGGCCAGTCGCAGGAATGGGTTATCTACTGGGGTAACGTTACCTGGGAAGGAACCTGCATGGCCAATGACACCTTCTGCTGGACCGCCGAGAGCAAGGGTGGCTGGACGCTCGATCTCTGGGGTCAGAATAACCCCAACGTGCCGGGTATCTGCAACTAC
>JAQTVX010000266.1 GCA_028706585.1 Candidatus Krumholzibacteriia bacterium
AGAACGCGCGCACCAGAAGATCGGCGCCCGATTTGCTCGCCGAGTATGGGCTGTTCGGCTGGATGGCGTCACATTCGCGGAAGCTCCCGCGTGCGATGCTCCCGTAAACCTCATCCGTCGAGATCTGGACGAAGCGCGGCACTTCCGCCTTGAGGGATCGCTGCAATAGCGTATATGTGCCCACAACGTCCGTCTTCACGAAGCTACCCGCCTCGAGTATCGAGCGGTCGACGTGCGTTTCCGCGGCGAAATTGTACACGACGTCGATCCCCGGGAGCAGCTTGTCGAGAAGCCGCGCGTCGCAGATGTCCCCGCGAACGAACTTGAAATCCTTCCGTCCAATGAACTGCCGCAGGTTGTCGAGGTTTCCGGCGTACGTGAGCTTGTCGAGAACGGTGACGCGCAGCGGGCTCCTCTCGCGAAGAAGGAACCGGATGAAATTCGATCCGATGAACCCCGCCCCGCCCGTCACGAGTATCTTCCGCATCGATGACTCCTCTCGGTGCTCGGCGTGCCGGACCCGGCACGCTACCGCCTCGTTCTCCCGAACGAATGATATTTGAAGCCCATCTTCTCCAACGTCTCGGGTTGATAGATATTGCGGCAGTCGAACACGATCGGGTGCCGGAGCGACTTCCTGACCGCCTCCAGATCGAGCACCCTGAACTCGTTCCACTCGGTCATGATGACGAGGGCGTCGGCGCCCGAAGCGGCGTCGTACGAGTCCTTGCCGTAATAGATCCGGTCCTTGAATATCTGCCGCACGTTATCCAGCGCCACCGGATCGTACGCGCGCACGCGTGCCCCTTCGGCGAGCAGCAGATCGATGAGACGCACGGCCGGAGACTCCCTCACGTCGTCGGTGTTAGGCTTGAACGAAACGCCTATCACGGCGATCGTCCCCCTCGCGAGAGCCGGAAGCTCCGCTCGGAGCTTCTCCATGAGTCGGTCCATGAGGGCGCGATTCACCTCGGCGGCCGCCTTGATGATGCGCAGCGGAACGCCCGACTCATCGGCCGTATGGATGATCGCGGCGACGTCCTTGGGAAGGCACGAACCGCCGTAGCCGACGCCGGCGTGGAGGAATTTCGGACCGATCCTACGATCGAGCCCCATTGCCTTGGCAACCTCGTCGACGTCCGCCCCGACCTCTTCGCAGAGCTCCGCGATCTCGTTGATGAAAGAGATCTTCGTCGCGAGAAACGCGTTGCTCGCGTACTTGATGATCTCGGCCGTACGGATCGTCGTGAAGACAATCGGCGTTTCGAGAAGGTAGAGCGGGCGGTAGATCTCGCGCATGATCTCTCGCGCGCGATCGCTCTCGACGCCGATGACCACGCGGTTCGGACGCATGAAATCCTCTATCGCCGATCCCTCGCGCAGGAACTCGGGATTCGAGACGCGGTCGAATTCGATGCTCTTCCGCAGGTTCTCCTGGATGATCTTTCCCACTTCCTCGGACGTCCCGACGGGCACCGTGCTCTTCTGGACGAACACCTTGTATTCGCTCATGCTCGAGGCGACGTCCTTGGCCACCTGCCGCACCGCCGATAGATCGCAGGATCCGTCCTCGCGCTCGGGAGTCCCGACCGCCGAAAAGATCACGAGCGAATCCTCGACCGCGCTCTTGAGGTCGGACGTGAACAGGAGTCTCCCCGCCGAATAGTTCCGCGCGACCAGATCCTTGAGTCCCGGTTCGTAGATCGGCATCACGCCCTTCTGAATGGAGGCGAGGCGCGCCTCGTCGATATCGACGCAGATCACCCTATGGCCGAAATCGGCCAGACAGGCGCCGCTCACGAGCCCCACGTAACCCGTCCCGACCATGCAAATCTTGAACATTCATCTCTCCCTTACTAGGCGTTCCCAATATTCAAACAGCGCTTGGAGCATAGTCTCGGTCGAATGCCGCGGCTCCCATCCGCACGCGCGGCGGAGCTTTGCGTTATCGCCGACGAGGACCTCGATGTCCGCCGGCCGCGCGAGGGCGCTATCCTGCTCGATCCTCGCCGAGGCTCCCGAGAAGCGCACGAGAATATCGAGCGCATCGGCGAGCTTGAGCCCTCGACCCGAACATACATTATACACGCCAGTTCCGTCCACTTCGTCCGCCATCATACGGTATGCGCGGACGACGTCGCGCACGTCGAGAAAATCGCGAACGACCCCGATATTGCCGACCTTGACGACCGGCGGCCGCTTTCCCGCCTTGATCTCCGCGCACTGCCGCGCGAACGAGGGAAGCACGAAGCGTTCGCTCTGAGCGGGGCCGGTATGGCTGAAGCTCCTCGTCGCGACGACATCGAGCCCGAAGGATCGCGCGTACTGCATGGCAAGCATCGTCTGTGCCGCCTTGCTCACCGCGTACGGGCTAGCGGGCTCCACGGGGCTCTTCTCGCCGAGCGGCATCTCGCCGGGCGACCGTCTTCCATACTCTTCGCACGAGCCGACGGAGAGGATGCGGATCTTTCCCGACCTCGTCTCGGCGCCGGGACAGACCGGTGCGAGCCGCCTCACTCCCTCGAGAACGTTGAGCGTCCCGAAAACGTTCGTCTCGAGGGTGAGCCGCGGCTCCTCCAGGGACCGCGCCGCCGAGCTCTGCGCCGCGAGATGAAAGACGTTATCCGGGCGGGTGTCGGCGATGAGCGCCTTCACGGCATCGGCATCGAGGATATCGCAGCGCCGATAGGCGATCTCCCGCCCGAACGCGGGGCGCCACGGCGCCTCGGCTCCGCTCCGGCGCCGATCCGCCCCCTCGTCCGCCGGAAACTCGTTCACGTCGGTCGCGATGACCTCGTGCCCGGCGGAGGCGAGCTCGCTCGCGAGATACGAGCCGACAAATCCGCATGCTCCTGTTATCAGTGAGCGCATCGAGATTCCCGCCTCCGACAGGCTATCTCCGGTCCGGGTTGCTGCGCCAGAAATCGAGAAGGTCCCTGAGGGTGCGCTCGAACGGTATCTCGGGCTTCCAGCCCGTGTCGGCATTGAACTTGCCCCAATCCCCCTCGAGATGCGGAACGTCGCTCGGCCTCATCCGCGATGCCTCTTGCTTCAGATCGACCTTCACGCCTGCGAGCGCGAGCAGCATGTCGAGAACCTCGCTGATGCGATGGCTCTTCCCCGAGCAGAGGTTGTACACCTCGCCGCTCTTCCCCTTTTCGAGAGCGAGCCAGTAGCCGCGCACGATGTCCCTCACATCGGTGAAATCGCGGCGCGCCTCCAGGTTCCCCACGCGTATGACGGGTTTCCGCAGCCCGCGTTCGATATCGACGATCTGCTTCGCGAAATCGGAGCAGACGAATATCGGCGGTCTCCGCGGCCCCGTATGGTTGAATCCCCTCGTCCGCACGACGTCTGTCTTGTAGCTCATGAAGTACTGGTAGGCGAGCATATCCTGCCCGACCTTGCTCACGGCGTACGGGCTCAGCGGGCGGAGCGGGTTCGTCTCCTTGATCGGAATCTCGCCGGGATACACCATTCCGTATTCCTCGCTCGAGCAGGCGATCTGGAGGC
>JAQTVX010000267.1 GCA_028706585.1 Candidatus Krumholzibacteriia bacterium
AAGTTCTTCAAGGACGAGGGCTTCGCATTTTCGCGAAGGATCCAGTACCCCCTATCGCCGGAGGAGGTGACAGCGTTCGTGACGAGGGAGATGTGCTCCATGTTCCACGCCGAGCATGCGCATCTGTTTCTCCGAGAGGGCGCCGGGAACTTCACGCTGAGGGAGAGCTCGCCTCCTGAGAAACGGATGCCTCTCACTTCCCTTGCGCCGGGCACCGATCTCATCGCCCTGATGCGCGAGGAGCGTCTGCCCCTAATGCTGGAGTATTTCGATAGACTCTGGATCAAGAACAACCTGGACCGCATTTCGCAGGAGCTCATGGCGATCGCGCAGGCAGCCGTAGCCGTTCCCCTTCAGGAACAGAACGAGCTCTTGGGCTTCGTTCTCATGGGCCGCAAGGGCTCCGGCAAGCCGTACACGCGAGCCGACGCCGAGATCCTCGAGCTTCTGGGTGAGCGCAGCGCGGTCGCCCTGATGAATATCAGGCTCTGCCGCAGCTCGATCGAGAAGGAGCGGCTGGATGAGGAGCTCCGCCTCGCTAGCGACATTCAGGCCAGACTTCTCCCTGGAGCCCCTCCCCCGCTTCACGGAGCGACGCTCATCGGAGGAATAAGAACGAGCCACGAGGTAGGAGGAGACTTCTATGACTATCTCGAGCTGGAGCCGGGCAAGATTGGAATCGTGGTTGCCGACGTATCCGGCAAGGGCATCCCCGCCGCGCTTCTGATGACGACAATCCAGGCCACGTTCAGGGCGGAGGCGCTCAAATTGCAGAGCCCCGCGGCCGTCGTGACGGAGCTCAATAGGGCCCTGTACGAGCGCAGCGACCCGGAAAAGTTCTCCACCCTCTTCTACGCCACATATGAGGATGCCAACGGCATCGTCACATATTCGAATGCCGGGGCCTATCCGCCGTTCATTCTGTCGGCCGATGGAAGGATCAACAGGCTCCAACGCGGTGGCGTACTCATAGGTGTGGAGGCCGATAGCGTCTACCACGAAGGCATCGTGAAATTGAGAGCAGGAGATCTTCTCGTCATTTATACGGACGGTTTTCTAGATCAGGAGGATGCGAGCGGCGAGCCGTTCGGCGAGAAGAGGTTGATCGACTATTTCAGAAATAATGCACAGCTCTCGGCCAATAGCATGATCGAAAAGTTATTAGCCACTGTGATTGCATTTGGTCAAAGTAATTTGAAAGATGATATGACTGTTGTCCTTCTTCGCAGAAATGTCGTTCGTTAAGCCGACGTCCGCTGTCTTTCCCAACCCCTTGCAAGCGATACAATTAGGAACAATCAGACAAATATGTATGCTCGGCGGGCATGGCGTATGCAATGTGTGCTCTTTGCATGGTCTTTGGGAAGGGTCGTTGAAACGTGAAGAAGGCTCCATAGACCGTTCAGGGGGTGATTGCCATGTTTACATGGTTGTGGATCATTGACCTCCTGTGGTGGTTGCGTTGAGGCGGTAGATAGGCCAGAAGTCAGAAAAGTGAATGTTCCCGCTGATACACTGTAGGTCTCATCGGGAACATTTATTTTTTTAGCTGTCTATGATGAATCGGTCTTTGAGATGTATCGGTTCAGGAGGCGCGACGCAGGTCTTGCAATCCGCGAGGGAGATCCACAGCAACCGGTGAAAAGTTTTGCCACGCCCCGGTCCTTCCTTAAAGTATATTATCATAACGACATCATAATCGCTTGTGTGTGAATCATTTATGCGGTGATAATATTTTATATTTTCTTCTTGACAGATCTTACGTCTAGTCTATAATAGCCCCAACGAGACAGAGAGTCAGACTACGCGGTCGTGATCCGTCTGCTCTCAAGCCAACCTTTGAAGCGAAGCGATCTTGCTGCTCAGGCCTCTGAAGGGCGGTTGAGACACGTCACGCAAAGTAGTCGTCTCTAGGTCTCGTTAGAAAAAAAGGGAATTGTCTCCGGCGAAAGCCATCGACAATTCCCTTATTTTTTGATGCCCCCGAGGCGACTCGAACGTCCGACAAACCAATGTATAGTTGTGGGCCGCTGCCGAGCATATCGTCCAACGGGCGCCAGGGGAGGCGGTCTTGAGTCAATGCCGGGTAGCGCGTAACGAATTCTCGGGCGGGACAACCCGAACCTCGCCGCCGGCGTACTCCCTTGACTTCACTGCCTGCATCAGGTAGATATCGTGCGTGAGCGATATCACCCTTATCCTGAAGCGGATGGAGAATGGCGACCCGGACGCGCCCGCGGAACTCCTCTCGCTCGTCTACGCCGAACTGCGCGCCCTGGCCGCGCGGAAGATGGCCCGGGAGCAGCCCGGGCAGACGATTCAGGCGACCGTGCTCGTCCACGAGGCCTGGTACCGGCTCGGCGGTGACAAGCAGCCGGCCTGGCGGAGCCGCGCCCACTTCTTCGGCGCGATCGCCGAGGCAATGAGACGGATCCTCATCGAGAATGCGCGGCGAAAGTTGCGGCAGAAACGCGGCGGGCAGCTCGAGCGACTGGATGTCAACGAGATTGAGATCGCCTCCCCCCTGCCGGACGATCAGCTCCTCGCCCTGGACGAGGCGCTCGACCGGCTGGCGGCTGAAGACCCCCGCGCCGCCGAGATCGTGAAGCTCTGCTTCTTTGTCGGACTGACACAACAGGAAACGGCGCATCATCTTGGGACGTCGGTAAGCACCGTGGAGCGCTCGTGGGCTTATGCCCGGGCCTGGCTTTTCAAGGAGATCAATCGGGATCTCGACCGCCCCGTCTAGCTGCGATGCCTGTGTCGCAAGCGTGGCGACATTCATCGTGAGGGATTGCTTCCTGGTACGGCGCATGTGAGGATGAACACGGGCAACCGTCGAGCCGGCGTGTCTGGAGTGAGCCGGCTGGCCAGGAGGTAGCCATGACCGTCAACACCAAATCCCCGTCCTCTCTCCTCATAGCCGGCGCCGCCTTGGTCGCGGCGCCCGCCATCGTCTTGGCCCTCGGATTGATCCCCAAGGTTCTCGGGGATACATTCGCCCTGGCCTCGTCACACTCTGCCGCTACGGCATTCCGAGGGCACGTCGTGTTCGCGGCCATAATAGTACTCGCATTGGTGGTCCTTTCCTTTCGCGCCGCCGCACGTCCCAATCTCGCGGCCGCGGTGTCGCAGATACTGGGCACGGCTGCGATAATCCTCGGCATGTGCCTGGTGATGGCGGGGTTCGCCTTCCACGGGCACGGGCACGGCATGCGCGTGACAGCGGCGCTTCTGTTCTCCTCCGCGGCGGCGGAGCTCCTCGCCGGGGTGCTCGTGATCCTGGCGGCGTCACGCCTGGCGAAACTCGCCTCCGAAGCGGCGGCACCGGAGAAGGCCCCCGAATGGAAGCACCGGATTCTCCCCGCGATCCTGCTCAGCGCTAGCTCCTTCTTTCTGATGTTCGTCCTCGGCGAATTCCTGGAGTCGCAGTCCGGGACCGCGGGAGCAGAGCTTCTGGCCGCCGCGATCCTCATCGTCGGCATCGGAGGATTCTTCCTGCTCGCATCGT
>JAQTVX010000268.1 GCA_028706585.1 Candidatus Krumholzibacteriia bacterium
GGCGCCCGCTCGTCCGTGCGCTTCCGCCCAGCGGCGCCCGCATCATCTTTGCTTCACGTCTCTCCGCCGCCGGTTTTCTCGCCCCGTACCGTTCGCTCGAACGCTTGGGCTTCGCGCTCGATGGAGCGACGATCGATTTCACGGGCCCGTACCCGCAAGAGGAACGCGTCGTTCTCGGTGTGCTCTATGGAGCATACGACGCGGGCGGTATTTCCCTCGAGCGTTTGCAGGCGCTCGAAAGGGCCGGAATCGTTCGAACAGGCGAGCTCGATGTGCTCTGCGAAGGGGAAGCGTTCCCGGAGATCGTGCTTGCCTACAATCCGGCCTCATACACCGCCGAGCGGAAGAATTTCGCGAGGTGTTTGCCCGGTGTCGTCGACAGGGCGCCGCGCTACCTGCGTCAGGAGCTCGCCGCGCTCGGCATCGCCTGTTTCTACACGCCGCGCGCGGATGATATCAATCTCATCAAGAGGCTCAGAACGATGGTCCCGCCGCCCTTCGTTGCCGATCATCCGGACGGTGCCGTATCCCGCCGCTGAGAAACGAGGCGGGGCGCGCGCAGCGGAAGCGGTTGACCGCGTTTCGGCCGACCCGTATATTGGTCGGAGGCGCGGAATCGGCCGCGGCGCTTGAATAGAGAAATATATGGTGCAGAGAAACAAATTCAGGCAGTGGTTTCCCTTCCTCGCCTGGATGGCGCTCATTTTCGTCGTGTCGTCCATTCCCCGGCTATCTGGCGAGGAGTTCGGCATGCCGCGCGGTTTCGACAAGGTTGCGCATTTCGTCGAGTATGCGATCCTCGCGTTTCTATTCTACCGTGGCGAAAGCGGAGAGCGGTGGCGAATGGGAGTGCCGGCATGGCTGCTCGTAATCGCGGCGGGGCTCGCGATCGCATGCCTCGACGAGTATCACCAGCGATACATACCCGGGCGCGATTCCAATATACTGGATCTGACGGCCGATGCCGGAGGAATCATCACCGGCACGCTGATTGGAATGTGGCGATACAAGACATTCACGAGGCGCGTGGAGAGGGCATGAAGTTCGCGAGACCGAGAGGAACGAACGACATCTTCGGAGAGCAGGCGGCGTCCTGGCGCCGCGTGGAGAATGCGCTCGCCGTCTATCTCAGGAGCTGCGGCTATCGTGAGATAAGGACTCCGATATTCGAATCGACCGAGCTGTTCGTGCGCGCTGTGGGGGAAGCGACCGACATCGTTACGAAGGAGATGTACACCTTCGCCGACAGAAAGGGACGGAGTCTCACTCTGCGGCCGGAGAACACGGCCCCCGTCATGCGCGCGTATCTGGAAAACGGCCTGTACCGCGGCGGCGGCGTGGCGCGGTTCTACTACATCGGTCCGATGTTCCGGTACGATCGGCCGCAGGCGGGAAGATTCAGGCAGTTCCACCAGATCGGAATCGAGGCGCTCGGATCCGGCGGTCCCGCAATCGACGCCGAGATAATCGACGTGAGCATCGGCCTTTACCGTGTGCTGGGCTTTCCGCCGCTGGAGGTGCGGCTCAACAGCGTGGGCTGCGCCGTGTGCCGGTCGAAGTTCAGGGAGGTTCTCACGGCGAGCCTCATCGGTTTCAAGGGGGGGCTCTGCGACTCTTGCCGCGAGCGCATGGAAACGAATCCGCTAAGGATATTCGATTGCAAGGAATGCAGCGCGGTGAAGGAGAAGCTGCCGGTAATCACCGATCATCTCTGCGGCGAGTGTAGCGATCACTTCATCGCTCTCCAGGGGATTCTCACCTCGATTGGCATACGGTACGTGCTCGATCCGCTTCTCGTGCGCGGACTCGATTACTATACAAGGACCGCTTTCGAGATCCTCCATCCTTTCCTCGGCGCGCAGAACGCGCTCTGCGGAGGAGGACGCTACGACGGGCTCGCCGAGGATTGCGGGGGCCCCCGTATTCCCGCCATCGGATTCTCGGCGGGGCTGGAGCGCCTGATGGAGGTTCTTCCCGGCGAATCGGATGCGGCGCGGCATGAACGCGAGACGGACGTTTGTTTTGCCGTGCTCGACGAGGCGTCGGTCGCGCGTTCCCTTTCCCTCGCCCGCGAGCTGCGGGACCGCGGTCTGAGCGTCGTCGTCGATCTTTCGGGGCGGACGATCAAGAAACAGCTCAAGGGGGCTTCGGACGCCGGCGCGGCGCTGGCTGTGATCGTCGGCCTCGCCGAGCTCGAGCCCGGCACGGTGGCGCTGAAAAAAATGAAGACAGGCGAACAGCGTCCCGTTCGCGACGTGGCGCTCATAGCCGAGACGCTGAAGGAAATGGAACTGACTGATGAGTGAACGAACGATCGATCATTTCTCGGAGCAGTGGAAGCGTACACATCGCTGCGGCGAGGTGACAGCGCGGGACGCGGGCCACGGCGTCGTGCTGGCCGGTTGGGTGAAACGTGTGCGGGAGCTCGGTTACCTCACGTTCATCGATCTATGGGACCGCACCGGAGTCGTGCAGCTCGTCGCGGATCGGGATCAGGCGGATCTCCATGCGCTCTTCAGAACTCTCGGGGCGGAGGACGTCATCGCCTGCGCCGGCACGGTGCGGCTGCGCCCGGGCGACATGATCAACAAACAGATGGCGACTGGACAGGTCGAGGTCGTCGCCTCGAGCGTCGCAGTGCTCAACCGGAGCCTGGTTCCTCCGTTCACGGTTACCTCCGAGGTGCAGGCCAATGACGATCTGCGTCTCAGGTACCGTTACCTCGATCTGCGCCGCGAGCCTCTCCAGCGCAACATCGAGACGAGGCATCGGCTTGTGCTCGCCGTGCGCGAGTTTCTCGCCGGGGAGGGGCTTCTGGAGATCGAGACTCCCATGCTCGTGCGGCGGACTCCCGAGGGAGCGCGCGACTACCTCGTTCCGAGCAGGGTCCAGCCTGGAAAATTCTACGCTCTTCCGCAGAGCCCGCAGCTCTACAAGCAGATTCTCATGGTGTCGGGATTCGACCGCTACTTCCAGCTCGCGCGCTGCCTCAGGGACGAAGACCTGCGCGCGGACAGGCAGCCCGAGCATACCCAGATCGACGTCGAGATGAGCTTTATCACGGAGGAGGAGATCTTCTCCCTCGTCGAGCGCCTGATGAAGACGGTGTTTTCGAAGGTTCTCGATATCGACCTCCAGATTCCGTTTCCGCGCATTGAGTATCAGGAGGCGATGAGTCTCTACGGGAGCGACAAGCCCGATCTCCGTTTCGGTCTCGAGATTCGCGATTGCAGCGCGATCTTCAGGGAAAGCGGATTCGCCATCTTTCGTTCTGCCATAGAGCGCGGCGGCGTAGTGAGGGGCATCTCTTTTGAGAAGGGGATCGCGTTCTCGAGACGGGAGCTCTCCGAGCTGGAGACGCTCGCAAAGGCATCGGGCGCGGGCGGCCTCGTTTGGGTCAAGCTCGATGAGTCCGGCGTTTCGTCGCCTATCGCCAAGCATCTGTCCGCGGAGCACGCGGCGATGCTCCGTTCTGCGTTTGGCCTCGGCGAGGGGC
>JAQTVX010000269.1 GCA_028706585.1 Candidatus Krumholzibacteriia bacterium
TGGGAGCCGGCCACGTTCGTTTCGTCGTCCTCCGGGTCGGTGCCGACGATCTCGGGGGGCGTGTTGTCGACGGCGCTATTCGTCGTGAACTGAATTACGCAGTCATCCCCCATGGCGTTTCCGTGCTTGTCCTCGCAGTCGCCCGAGACAGTGATCGTGTAGCTCGTGGCAGCCGAAAGGAGGACGTATGGAGTGATTACCAGGGTATCTCCGCTCCATGATGTGTTGATATCAATCGGTCCCGGTGCTATGGCGAGGGCGTCCGGGAACATGTCCTTATCCATTGCCTCGCTGAAGAGCACCCAGAAGGGTCCCGTCCTCGAGGCGGTGACCGCGCCGCTATCGGGGTCAGTGGCGAGCACGGTAGGAGCAGTTGTGTCCTGCTCGGCGCCGTCGCCGCTATCACTCGAGCTCGAGCATGCATAAACGAACAGTGGCGCCGCAAAGATGAGCATCATGCACAGCGCCCGGAATCTTGCGCACTCCATCCTGGACCTCCTTGAAATCTGCAACTTCAATTGCATCTTGAGACAAAGCCTGCCCGTAAAGAATCCTTTACGTCTGTATGCGAAATGGACGGATGTATCTTTCGCGCCTATTGCAAGTTTTGGGCCCTCAGCTTACTTTTCTATCATTGATGCGCCTGTTTGAAGTATAATGGCCGTGCTTGGACCGTGACTGATATCAAGGGAGACCTATTCATGCGACACACAATGCGCCAAATGGGATTGTGCCTGCTGCTCGCCGCGCAGATCGCGGCACCCTTCGGCTGCGCGAATAAGGACAAAGCTGAGCGGGGAGGCACTCTAATCGCGGGGGAGATCAACGACTATGAGGGCCTGAACCCGATGTCGACCACGGACGCCCACGCCCGTGACGTGTACGACCTCCTTTTCCTTTCGCTCCTCATGGAGAACCCCGACTTTCTCACCTTCACGCCGCGCCTCGCGAGGTCGTGGGAGTTCTCGCCGGACCGCCTCTCGCTCACCTTCCACCTTAGAGACGACGTCTCATGGAGCGACGGAATGCCCTTTACGGCGCACGACGTCGAGGCGACATTCGCGGCGCAGAAGGATTCGCTTACCCTCTGGTCCGGGCGCCACCTCAAGCAGCACATAGACAGCGTCACGGTTCTCGACGATAGAACGATCGTCTATCATTTCAACCTCGCGTATCCATATCAGCTCATGGACGCGAACGACGGCCCGATCATGCCCAAGCACGTGCTCGACCGGATTCCCCATGCTGATTTCGGGAGGCTGCAGATAGAGGAGCTTCCGACCGACGGGCCCTTCAAGCTCGGCTCCTGGGAGAAAGGACAGGCCCTCACGCTCGTTAGAAACGAGAAATACTATGAGAAAGGGAAGCCGTATCTCGATAAAGTCATCTTCAAGATCATACCTGACCAGGTGACGCTCCTTACCCAGCTCAAGAACGGCGAGATCGATTGCATGGAAATGGTTCCTCCCGGCGAGATGAACGACATCAAGAAGAACCACACTGAGCTCGCGATCTACGACTTTCCGACGCGGGCGTACAATTACATAGGCTGGAACGCAGCGCGGCCGCTCTTCGCGAGTGCTCGCGTTCGCCGCGCGCTGACGATGGCTATCGATTGCAGCCTGATAAACGAGAACATATACTACGGCTTCGCGAGGGAATGCACGAGTCCCTTTCCGCCGATCATCTGGGCCTACAACCCGAACATCAAGCCGATTCCCTACGATACGGCGGGGGCCCGGCGGATTCTCGCCGAGGAGGGCTTCCGTGACACGAACGGCGACGGTTGGCTCGAAAAGGATGGCATGCGCTTCGAATTCGAGCTCCTCACGCAGCATGGCAATCAGCTCCGAAACGATATCCAGGTGACGGTTCAGGATATGCTCCGCAAGGTCGGCATCAAGGTCGATCCGCTGACCCTTGAATGGACTGTGTTTCTCGAGCATATCAAATCGGGGAATTACGACGCGCAGGTCAACGGATGGAGGGTTGGCACCAAGGCTGATCTCTCGCCGATATGGGCGTGTGAATCACGCGGCCCGGAGGGCTACAATCGCGTCAATTACTGCAATCCCCTCGTCGACAGCCTCAATGCGGCAGCCTGCAGCATGCTCGATTTCGAGAAGGCGAAGCCGATCTTCTACAGGGTTCAGGAGCTCATTTACGAGGATCAGCCGTACACCTTCCTCAACGTGCTGGAAGCGCGCAATGTCGTGCATTCGCGTTTCAAGGGCGTGAAACCGGACGCGATAAGCATGTATCATTATCTGCAGGATTGGTGGGTCTCGAACGAAACGAAGTGATGGTGAGGGGCACCGGTGCCCCCGCTGAAAGGGACCGGGCGAGGCAGGCATGGTTCACCAGATAGGACTCGCGGCACTCGTGAGCGGCGTTACTGCCCAGGCGCTCAAGCCCATCGTGGACGCCATAGAAAGGCGCGGATTCAATCCGCTCCGCGTGCTCGATACGGGAGGAATGCCCAGCTCGCACACGTCGGTCGTGACGACGCTGACTGCGGGGGTCGCCGTTTATCAGGGTTTTTCATCGCCTCTTTTCGGTATATCGCTCATCATAAGTCTCTATTTTATCTTCGAGGCGACCGGGTTGAGGCAGGAAGTGGGCAACCAGGCGCGTGTTCTGAACGAGATGGTGGAACGGCTCAAGGTCAAGGGCTCGCACCACGTCGAACCGGAGGTTCTCCGCGAGCTCATAGGCCATACCTGGATCGAGGTCTTCGCCGGGCTCGGGCTGGGGCTCATCGTCGCGCTCCTGATGTATTGAGCGCTCGAACGCGGCCGCGTACTTCGATAAAGGGCCAAATAACTCTTGACACCGCGGCGCGGCTCAATCGAATATCGACCTGTTGGATGCATACATCAGCGCCGCATGGGGGGAGGCACCGGAAATGCGCATCATTGCGATAATTAATCAAAAGGGCGGGTGCGGAAAGACGACCGTCGGCATAAACCTCGCCGCCGCGTTCCGTGAGCTGGGGAAGAAGGTGCTCCTGGTCGATCTCGATCCACAGGCACACGCCTCTCTTGGCCTCAACGTCTCGTCGGAAGAGGTCGAGATCACGACCTACGATCTGCTCAAAGACCCCCGCGTGAAGACGTCCGACGCGATCTTCAAGGTCGACGAGAATCTGTTTCTCGTGCCCTCTTCGCCGGTCCTCAGCGCCATCGAGCAGGAACTCGCCGGAAAGCCCGGCCGGGAGGGTCGCCTTTTCTCCAAGCTCAGCCGCGCGCCGGGCGACTTCGACTACGTCATCATCGACTCGCCTCCGAGCATCGGGCTGTTGACCTTCAACGCGCTGATGGCATGCGGCGAGGTGATCATCCCGATAGATCCCAGCTACTTCTCCGTTCAGGGGCTCGAGAAGCTTCGTGAGACGCTGGATCTCCTCGAACGCGAGACGAATCACGCGATCGCCGTGCACGTCCTTCTGAACAACGTCGAGCGGCGAACGGCATTCAGCCGCGAAATAGCAGCCGA
>JAQTVX010000270.1 GCA_028706585.1 Candidatus Krumholzibacteriia bacterium
CGCCTTCTTGTATTCCTTCATATCGTTATAAACCTGAGCCAGAATTACGTACGCATCGTAATGCGTCTTCCGGGTCTCGATGGCCATGTTGAGCGCTTTCACGGCTTCCTCGAGCTGCCCCTTCTTCCACAGGGCCGTCCCCTTGTGACGCCACGGGCACGACCACTTGGGCGATGCCGCGTTGAGCTGCTCGTACAGCGGGATGGCCTCGTCGTAGCGAGCGAGCTCGAGCAGGATATTGGCGTACTGAAATTTCTGCATGTTCTTGAGATCTCCCGCATGCGACTTGAGCATCTCGAGGTTCCTGTCGAGCTCGTAGTAGTTGAGCCACGCAAGCATGGCGACCGCGGAATAGTCCGCCGAATCCTTGACCTGTGCGTTGTACGCGTTGTATGCGCTGACGAAATTCTCGGGGGTCTGGTCCTTCGAGTAGATCTGGAAGGGGCTCTCTGTCTTTTCCGCCTTTTCCTGGGCCGCCGCGAATGCGGGCACGACCAGGCACGCCGCGAGCACGAGAACGAGGATCTTCTTCATGTAGCTCTCCTTTCGTTCGATTGTTCCCGGATCTATTTTGTTCTGTTGCGCGACTCCTGACACCGGCATAAATCTAACGTCGTCCATTATGAAAAGCAATTCCAAAGGAGCGGCCGGGTGACGGATCGTGCGGCCAGGCGGCCAGGCGGCCGGGCGTGCGCCTAGAACAGCCGGGCAATCTTCAGGCACGCCACGATCACGTGCAAGTAAAGAGCGCCCGCGAGGAGCACCCCGAGAAATATGACCGCCAAGAGTCCGTTCGCGAGAACGAGCGCCTGCCTGAAACGTTCCTCGCGCGCGGCCGCCTCATCCGCCGGGCGCGGAGATGGCGTCGGCGCCGCGACGACGCATTCATCCCGCCTGCCTCCGAACAGCATGACGCTCGTCCACACGAGCCCAGCGATCCCGTCCATGAGCCCCAGGAGCATGACGGCGAGAAACGCCGGTGGCGCCTCCCGACCCAGGGCGACCATGACAGCAAGCGAGACTCCCGTCAGCACGACGCCCGAGCCGAGAAGAATGGCGGGGATGAACTCTTTAGCGCCTCTCATTCGCACCTCGCTCTGATTGAAACGATACCGACGCATCTGGCGGCGCCAGGCGCCCCGAGCGCTTCGCATTTATGGAGATCCTAGGTCTTCTGCTCCTTCTTTTTCGCGGCGGGGAAAAGGATGTTGTTGAGAATAAGCCGGTAGCCCGGGGAGTTGGGGTACAGCCCGAGATCGGTCGGCGGATCGCCGACGATGTGCTGATAGTCCTCGGGGTCGTGCCCCCCCAGAAACGTGAACGTCCCGAGGCCGAAATTCCCGTGTATGTATCTGGCTTCGTCTCCGTCCTTGACCTCGCCGAGGATCAGCACCTTCTTCTTGATCAGGCTCTTCCTGAACGACGTCGTCTGCCCCATGAATCCCTTGATGACCGACACGTGATCCTGAACGAGCATCGTCGGCACGGGATCGTATTTTGCGGAGAACTCGAAGAGCGTGAAATAGTCGCGCCACTCGCCGCGTGCCGCCGCCGTCGGCGTCATGTCGATGTCGGAGAACTCGTACACCAGCGGATCCATGACGAGCGTGAAATTCTCAAAGGCGAGGCACTTGCCGTAGTCGAGGAGCTTCTGGCAGTTCGGCGTGGTGCCGTCGTGGTCGTACTCGCGCGGGGCGATATCGACGCCCTCGGCGGCCAGCGCGATATCGAACGAATCCGTCGCCGAGCACATGGCGAAGACGAATCCCCCCGCGCGCACGTACTCCGCTATCTTTCGCGCTACCGCCTTCTTCTCGTCGGATACCTTGTCGTACCCGAGCGACCGGGCGATCTGCTCGTTGAGTATCTGCTCTTTGATGTACCATTCGGTCGCTCTGAAGCCCGCGTAGAACTTCCCGTATTGCCCCGTGAAATCCTCGTGGTGCAGGTGGAGCCAGTCGTATTTCTCGAGTTCCCCGGCGAGCACCTCCCGGTCGTAGACGATCGTGTAGGGGATGCCCGCGTAGCTGAGCGCCAGCATCACGGCGTCGTCCCAGGGCTGCTTGTTCGGCGGAGCGTAGATCGCGATCGCGGGCGCTTTTTCGAGGAGCACGACATCGGCATTGCTCTCGTCGATCTCCTGGAGAATGGCGGCGATCTGGGCGCCGTCGACCCGCTCGAGCCGTACGTTGCGCGCGCTCGCCTCCAGCGAGAAGGCGTTCGTCTCGGGAATGAGAAATGATCCGCCGCGATAGTTGAGAAGCCATTTGACGTTTTCGCCGCTCGCCAGCACGTGATAGGCGAGACCGTACGCCTTTAGGTGATTCGTCTGCGAGAGGTCCATCGGGACCAGAAAGTCGGCGCGCGCTACCGCCGCGATGGAGACGACGGCGAGGGCCGAACAAATGAAGCACGCGGCTCTTCCATGCATATTCACTTCGATCCTCTCTTCGGCGCGCCGGCCGGCGCCGCCGCACCCGCGGATGCACTGAGCGAAATATAACGCTCCCGTACGCGCTCCATGAATGGATAATCGGGATAGAGCTCCATGATCCGGCCGTACCGCGCGGCGGCCTCGGCCGGATTCGCGCGCTCCGCGAGCGCGGCGAGCTCCTCCAGCGCGCGGGGGGCGAGATCATGGAGCGGATAGCTCTCGGCGAGCCTCTCGAAATCCGCCCGCGCCGAATCGGCGAGCGCCGCGTCCGCATGCGCCTCCGCCTCCAAGCGAGCCTTCCTGAAAACGGCGGGCGCGGCGAGAAACGATTGGGGGAACCGCCTCTCGAGCGCCGCGAAGCTGTCGATCGCCGCCGCATAGTCGCCTCTGTCCACGGCCAGCACGGCGCCGCGATACAGCTCGAGCGTTCCGCCCTCCTCGCCCATGGCACCTTTAATCTCCATCGCGAGGTCGAGCGCGTCATTCGCCCATTTGCTCGATGGATGCTTCTCGGCGAGCTCCGATAGAATCTTCATCGATTCCTCGAACCGCCCATCGAGAAACGCGAGCCGTCCGAGGGCATATCGGCCGAGGATCGCGACCGTCGTGTCCGGGCCGGCGGCGAGACGTTCGAACCATTTGGCCGCTCCCCGCCCGTCGGGCATCGCGAGAAGAATGCGGACGCGGAGCTCTTCCGCCGCGATAGCGCCCCTCGGGCCCGGAGGCACCATGCCGCCTAGCTCCCTCAAGGCATCCTCGCCCCTGTGCAGATCCTCGAAGAGCATCTGCGCCTTGAAGACGCACGATCTCTCCAGAAACGCCGCGCCGAACGGATGCAGACGCACCCCGCCGGCCGCCGCGAGGGCCTCGCCGAAAAGCCTCTCGCGCTCGCCCGGTGCGGCGTTCCGCGCCGCCTGGCGCTTCGTCTCGGCCATCATCAGCATGACGCCGGGCGCCGCGGCCGAAGCGCCGAACCGGTCGAGATACTGCTGCATCAGGTCGGTGGCAAGCGACGTGAAACCCGTGTCATCGCGCCGGTCCGTCATGCGCCCCATGAAG
>JAQTVX010000271.1 GCA_028706585.1 Candidatus Krumholzibacteriia bacterium
CCGTGGGCAGGCCCCTAGCCGCTTCTCTCGAACGGCTCCAGAGCTACAAGGAGCGTTTTCCGGCGCTCGCGGAATTCATGAGGCCGGACGGCTCGCCGCTTCAGGCCGGGGATACGCTCAGGCAGGGGGTGCTCGCGGGGACCCTCGATATTATTGCTGACGGTGGTCCGGATGGTTTCTATCGAGGGCCTGTCGCGGAGGCGATGGTTTCGGAGATGCGATCCGGCGGCGGGATCATGTCGAGCGAGGATCTCGCCCGGTACGACGCTGTTCAGCGCGAACCCGTGCGCGGGTCTGACCGGGGTTACGAGATCATTTCCGCGCCTCCGCCGAGCTCCGGCGGGACGACACTCATCGAAATTCTCAACATTCTCGAAGGTTTCGATCTGCAATCGATGGGGTTCATGTCCGCTGAATCGATTCACTACATGGCGGAAGCCGATCGCAGGGCGTACGTTGACCGGGCGCGATATCTCGGAGATCCCGACTTCGTCGATAATCCAGTAATGCGTATGATTTCAAAGGATTACGCGGCCACCCTCAGAGGGTCGATCTCTCGGATGGCGACGCCGTCCTCGAATTTCTCGGCGGATACTCCATCCGATAGGGAGAAGGCAGAAACGACTCACTACAGTGTGATCGATAGAGACGGGAACGCAGTCGCGGTGACATACACGCTCAACGATAGCTTCGGATCGAAGCTTCTGGTGCGCGGAGCCGGTTTTCTCCTCAATAACGAGATGGACGATTTTGCCATCAAGCCCGGCCATCCGAATCTCTATGGGCTCATAGGCAACGAGTCGAATGCGATTGCGCCGGAGAAAAGGATGCTCAGCTCGATGGCGCCCACGATCGTATTGGACAAGGGGCGTGTTTTCCTCATCGCCGGAACACCGGGAGGATCCACTATTATCACCACGATAGCCCAGATCATCATCGATACGATAGATTTCGGGATGAGCCTGGAGGAAGCGGTCCGCGCGCCGCGTTTTCACCACCAGTGGCTTCCCGATCATATTGCCGTGGAGAAAGGTGCTCTCGATTCGAGTATCAGGGAGAGCCTCATTGAAAAAGGGCATCGGATCGAGAATCGCAGCGATCCGATCGGAGATGCACAAGTAATCGAGGTCATCGGCCAGGCTGCATGCGGAATGAGCGATCCGAGAGGCAGCGGGAGCGCCGGTGGGGCGGAGCCCGCGAAGCCGCGTCGAAACTGAAAGGAGCTGGTCAAGTGGTCACGCACAGGATGATACTCGCGACACTCGTTTGCATGATCGTGCTCGCTGTCGCGCCGCTGCATTCGGATGCCGCCGAGCAGCTCGATCCATACACGATGCAGGAGGTGTTCTGCAGGTTCCCGTTCGCGCAAGTGGTCCCTCTCGACACCCTTGGGGCGTGGGGGATCATATACGCTGATACATACGGGAGGCTGCACCTCCTCGAGGCGACCCCGAGAGGATGGAAACTTGAGTGGGAGGTCACGAACCTGGGGACCAAGATCAGAAGATTCTTCATAAAGGATCTGGACGCCGACGGTCTGCTCGAGATCATCATCGCGACGGTCGACGGACGAATCCTCGTCTATGACATGGAGACTTACCGGACTATTTGGGAGAATCTCGACGACCACTTCTCATCGATCGAGGCGATAGAAGTCGCCAATGTCGACGACGATCCTCAGCTGGAGTTCATCTACCTCGCCGACGGGTATCTCTATATTATCGATGGAATCAGCATGAGCAAGCAATGGGTCAGTCAGCGATCGTTCAAGGCGAGTGAGATCATTATCGGTAACGTCGATAAGGACCCGCAGGCGGAGCTCATTCTAAATACTGGCGTTGTCATCGATTCCAGGTTCTTCAACGTCGAGATCGAATGGGACAAGTCGTTCGGCGACAGAATCGCCCTGTACGATATGAACAACGATGGAATCCCGGAAATCGTGGGGGAATACTCGGATTACTCGCTGAGGATATTCGACGTGTATGCTCGCAGGGAAGTGTGGTGATGCGGCCGCGCAGTTCCAGGGAGGTTGTCCCGGTGTTGTGGAGCATCGCATCGACCGATGAAAAATGGCCCATGGCCGCGATAGTTGTTTCAAAAAAATGCGGATTGTGGTATAATTCCACCTCAAAATATAACCGCGGCAGCTAACCTGAAGAGAAGGAGGGGGACCTTGAACAGAAAGCTAATGCTATGCATGCTCATGGCATGCATGCTCGTGCTTGGCGCCACCGGCGCATCAGACGCGACAACTACCTTGTGGAGGTTTGCGCTGAGCGGCACGGGCTCGTTTATGGACAGCCCACCGATATTTTCCGGAAACATCATCGGCGGCACTCTATCCCCGGGAACGTTCTGGATTCGGTTCGATGACACCGGATGGCCCGCGGACAATCCGGGGACAACCGAGAATGAGAGGATGGCGTACCTGATATCCCATTATTTCCATTACGACGGCACGGAGGGCGCGGAGTGCTGGGATGGATATTTCCCTCCGACGGGTTCGGGCGAGACGATGCCGACGTGGCGATTCTACACGACGGCGGGAGATACGCTCGGTGGAAGCTGCACCCAGATAACCATCACGATCTGGGACGACAACGCGAACGCCGTGATGGAGGATGATGAATATGCATCATCCAAGTCCATAAGTGGCAATCTAGTGTCTTACATCAACTACGGCGGGGGCTGCTTCGATCACGTCTGCGGGTCGGGCAGCTTCTCGGGATTGTTGAGCGTCGTCAATTCACTAACCATGGAAGAAGAACTATACGTTCCTTCGGCGAGCTCAGCTTCCGGCAGGCTTTCCTTGAGTGATGATGGCTGCGTGACCGGCATCGAGCCGAGCAGCTGGGGCCAGATCAAATCCATTTATCGATAAGGGATACGGGAAAGCCGAAAGGATGTGAATTAGAATGAAAGGACATACAATCAGAATCCTCATTCTTGCGATGGGCATGTTGATGGCGTCTCACGGCGCCTTCGCAGCGAGCCTGCTCGTGCAGTTCGATTTCGAGGGAATGGGGAATATGATAACCAGCTCGCCTCCGCTGTATTCCGGGGACATCATCTCGGGTGACGATATCGTGCTCGGGGCAACCTGGTGGATCAGGCTCGACGACTCGAATTGGCCGTCGGCCAGCACACCGGAGGCCCGCTGGACATATCTCTTCAATAATTTCTTTACCTACAGCCCGACCTCGTATAGCTGGACGGGCGTTTTTGACGAGTACTCATGCGGGACGAAGCCGGAATGGGAGATTGAGCATTCTACGAACGGCATGATGCACGGGACGCTTGTCGTCGTAGTGACGTACGTGGACGAGAATATGAACGGCGTGCTCGATTTGGACGAACGAGACTCCGGCGAGTTCTCCGGCACCCTGATCGTCATGAAGTACGGGACCGGGGAGTTTGCGACTTATTGCGGAGGCGGCTCTTACAACGGCGATTTCGCGAACAGCGATCCGGCGAACTGGGCAGATGAC
>JAQTVX010000022.1 GCA_028706585.1 Candidatus Krumholzibacteriia bacterium
GGCATATCGCCGGGCCTCGTGCTCGTCGACGGGAACAGGCTCCCCGATCTTGACGTCTCGGCGGAGGCGGTCATCGGAGGCGACGGGAAGAGTTTCGCGATAGCCGCTGCCTCCATCGTCGCGAAGGTCACGCGGGACCGGATCATGCGGGAGCAGTCCGGCGAGTTTCAATGCTACTGTTTCAAGCGGAACAAGGGCTACGGCACGAAGCAGCATATAGAAGCGATCAGGCGGTGGGGGCGGACGGAGCTCCACAGGAGGAGCTTCAGGGTGCACGAGGATATCCGGCGCTAGGGCGCCGGCTGCGGAAGGGGTGGTGGCGGTGGATGGGAGCGTGACCCTCGGGGCCGTCGGGGAGCGAATCGCGGCTCTGTACTTGCAGCTTGCCGGCTGCACGATCCTTGAAAGGAACTTCCGGTTCGAGCACGTTGAGATCGATCTCATCGCGCGGGACGGCGATTGCATAGCCTTCGTCGAGGTCAAGACCCGCAGGAGCGCCTCATTCGGAGAAGCGCGGGAGGCCGTGCGGTCCGGCAAGATGAGGAACCTGCGAAAGGCGGCGCGTTGGTTCCTTCTCGCTGCCCGGCCAGGGACCTTCGCGGCGGAATACCGGTTCGATCTCATCGCGCTCGACTGCGATACCCGGCGCGGGACGATGGCTCTCGAGCATATCAAGGGTATCGCTTAGAAAATGGCTTGATTTATCGCACTTGGCGCTCTATTTTATTGAGGTAATAATTGCGTGATGTCGTCCAAGGAGGAGTCTGCGGTAATGAGAACCAGATTTTCCGTTCTGGCTGTATTGATCCTCGGCGTCCTTGCCGGCTGCAACGTCGTTAACCGAGTCGTCAAGGACATCCCGATCCAGGAGAGGGACAAGCTCGGCGAGACCTACATCGGCAAGGAAGCTTGGACGAGGGCCCTTCTCATAGATCTCAGAGGCCAGGGTGTCGTCGACCGCGACGCGAAGGTCGAGATCGTCGACCTCGATTTGCATTGGAATGGCTCAGTGACCGTGCAATCTCCCAATAGACATCGGATAACGCACAACCTCGGCCTGGAGAGGCCGCTCACCATGGCCGCGGTGGAGGAGAAACTCAACAAGCTGTTCTGGTTCACGAAGCCCGAGTACCGCTACCGGATGAACCTGCGGAAGTACGGGAAAAAGACCGCGAAGGCCGTCTTCGAGCACCAGCTCTTCAAGGGCATGCAGCGGGAAGCCGCGCTCGAATCATGGGGCTATCCCGATGAGATGAAGAGCAACGAGCTATCGGGGAGACTCGAAGAGCAGTGGATCTACAAAGATATCCGCCAGAAAAACAAGAAGCGCTACGTCTACGTCACCGAGGGAACCGTCGACCATTGGGAAGAGTGAGGCGGGTCTCGCTCGGGTTTTCCTGAAGAGCCTTCAGTCCAGCCGTTTCTATGTCCCCAGGAGCAAAAAATGTCCCCGCTGGAAAGTGGGCGGCCATCTTGGGACACATCTCTTTGTTAAGAGCTGAGCCCGCGGTTATTATTTTATTCCAAGACTGCTCGCCTCGCTATTTCAGCAGGGACTTCTATATCCATTATATCTCTATTATGCATCCCTGTCAATGAGGCGAAGTGAATAACTGCGCTCTTTGAGCCTTTATATCTCAATTATTTTTGCTTAACGCCCTGGGCGAGCCATAGACCGAACAGCAAGACGGCGGCTCCGATAATGAATAGTCCCGTGACCTCCTCATTGAATAATAGGCTCCCGAAGAGCGCCGCAAAAGGCGGGTTGAGGTAGATGAAAGAGGCCACGAGCGTCGCCGGCAGGGACTTGAGCGCGGCGAACCAGATCCAGAACCCCACAAGCGTGCAGAGCACGGTCAGATACGCGAGCGCCGCCCAATGGAGCGGAGTGAGCGAGGCGACGGCCTTGAAGAACGGTCGCCCCGCGGCTCCGAGAAACGGCAGCGTCCCGATGATGATCGTGAGATACGTGACCGTCATGGCGGATGTCTTGCCGAGAACCTTTTTTCCGAGGATCGTGTAGATCGTCCAGCACAGGGGGGCCAGGGCGGTGATGAGGATGTAGCGCAGCTCTGCGTGGGATACGCCCGTTACGTGGCCGAGCCCGACCTTTCCCCAGCGAACGACGATGTAGAGCCCGGCGAAGGCGATCAGGATGCCGAGAATGCGTCTGAGCGGCACCCGCTCCTTGAGAAATACCATCGCCCCCAGGAGCGTGAAAAGCGGCGACAGCGTAGTGAGCAGCGCCGCGGCCCCGGGCTTGACCTCGCTCTGACCGAGGAAGAGGAAGAAATTGTAGCCGGCCACGCCCGAAAGCCCCATTGCGATGAGACCGAACGGCGAGCGTTTCAGTATCGCGAGGCTCTCCTTTCGCCGCGATGGCACGGCCAGGAGATATGCCAGGCAGAATACGGCCGCGGGGAGGAACCGTGCCAGGACGAGCTGTATAGGGCTCAGCACCTCGCGCAGGTACTTTATCGCGGTGAAGGCGTTCGACCATATGACGAAGACAAGAACGAGGAGAACGGTCATCGGGGCCGCCGAAAAACTTCTCTTCATGGAGCCATACGGCACAATTGGCAACCTCTCGCGCTTCCAAGGAGCAACTTGAAACAAGAAGGCAGTATATGGTATAATTAAACAGTGAAGGGCGGCAAGTAAAACAACGTTTGCTCCGCATCTGGCGAAAGGATGTGAGGATGATGGCCAAGCGCATCATTCTGATCATGGCGCTGGCAGCCCTTCTCGGCGCCACCGCAACCGAAGCGGTGACCCTCGAAAGAGGGAAAAAGGGCCGCAAGTACTTCAGGCAAAGCTACTACGTCCAGAACCTTCGGAACGACAAGCTCGCCGTTTATGAGGAATACGGCTATCCCGTGCATCGACTTCGCGAGTACGGATACGGCTGCATCGTCGAGCATTGGACGTACTACGAGCTCGGGCTCGAGTTCACATTCGACGAGAGCTCGAATCTGTTGGAAACGAAGACCTTTGCTCCCGAGAACAAACGAGAGAGATTCGAGCGATTCCCGGGATATTGATGGATTCGTGCACTCGGGTGCGTGAAGCGGGCTGATCGTCTCAGCCCCGGGCGCAAGGGACGCATGCCAGCAGCTGCGTCCCTTTTTCTATTGTAGATAGTGGAGAGCTCGCCACTGAGCGGACAAAAAAATAGTTGAAATATCGAGCGATAGTTGATATATTGGCCGACGATGGCCTGCTTCATTTTTATCGACCTTGATTTTTAACTTGTTGTGCCGTAATTAAATAAACCGCAGAGGTACCTAATGATCAGCAAGCCCAATGCAAGACCAAGCATCCCTCCCTCGGAGGTGCACGCCTCCCTCGGTCAGCACATGCTCGTCGACGGTTTCCCATTCGTTCTCGACATGGACAAGAGCCACGGTTCTTACATGGTCGACAAGGCGACGGGCAAGGAATACCTCGACTTCTTCACGTTCTTCGCCTCGAGTGCGCTCGGACACAACCATCCGGGGCTCAGGGAGAAGAATTTCTACAAGCGGATCGGGGAGATAGCAGTAACAAAGCCGTCCAACTCCGACCTCTACACCGTCGAGATGGCCGAGTTCGTCGAAACCTTCGCGCGGGTCGCGGTACCCGAGCGCCTGCCGCATCTCTTCTTCATCGACGGCGGAGCGCTGGCCGTCGAGAACGCCCTGAAGGCCGCATTCGACTGGAAGGTGCGGAAGAACTTCGCCAGAGGTTACAAGGAGGAGAAGGGGCATCAGGTCATCCATTTCAAGGATGCATTCCACGGACGCACCGGCTACACGATGTCGCTCACGAATACCGATCCGACGAAGGTGAACTACTATCCCAAGTTCGATTGGCCGCGCATCGAGAATCCGAAGGTGGTTTTCCCGCTCGAGAAGCATCTCGGCGAGGTCGTCGCGGCCGAAAAACGCGCAATCGCCGCGATCGAGAAGGCTATTGCCGCGAACAAGGATGACATCGCCGCGATCATTATCGAGCCTATCCAGGGGGAGGGCGGGGACAACCACTTCCGCGCCGAGTTCTTCAAGGAGCTCAGGCGGATCGCCGATCAGCACGAGATCATCTTGATCTTCGACGAGGTGCAGACGGGCGTCGGCATGACGGGTAAGATGTGGTGTCACCAGCACTTCGGCGTTGAACCCGATATCCTCGCCTTCGGCAAGAAGACCCAGGTGTGCGGCATCATGGCCAGCGATCGTATCAATGAAGTCGACAGCGTTTTCAAGGTGCCGAGCCGCATCAATTCGACGTGGGGAGGAAACCTCGTCGACATGTACCGCGCGAAGAGGATCCTCGAGATCATCGATGAGGAGAATCTCGTCGAGAACGCCGCGAAGATGGGAAAACTGCTTTTGGAGGGTCTCGCCGACCTCGGCAAGAAGCATCCGAAACTCATATCGAATACCCGCGGCATAGGCCTCTTCTGCGCGTTCGATCTTCCCGAGGCGGCGTGCCGCGATGCGCTCATCACCGCGTGCATCAAGCACGGGCTCCTCGTTCTCAAGTGCGGCACGAAGACGATCCGCTTCCGGCCGCCGCTCAACGTGGCGAAGGACGATATCGAGAAGGCGATGAGTATCATGGACGTCGTGCTCGAGGAGTACAAGAAAGCAACCTGCGCTGGGGACGGATCTGGGGCGATTGAAACGGAGTAGGAGGGGATCCTACTTCTTGTCTTTGTGCTTCGTTGAATTGCTATCGGCCGGGGTCATGGCTCCGGCCGATTCCTCTTTCTCTCTCTTCCTGAAATCCTTGTTGCGGTTGTCGGTCGTGTAGAAGCCGCTTCCCTTGAGAATGTGTCCGACGGCGTGGATCACGCGGTAGACATTGCCGCGGCACTTGGGGCAGCGCTTCTTCGGGGGAGCTGTGATCCGCTGCTCGAAGTCGAACTCGTAACCGCATTTTTCGCATGAATAGCGATAGGTGACCATGCGCTGTCCTTTCGATTCCCACTCATCGTCCGCGCGACAAAAGATAACTGGCCCGGTCCGGAGAAATCAAGCAAAAGCTTCTGTTCGGCGGACCTGGACCGTGCCGCGACAATGTCAATATAGCCTTGTCCGGCAGTGCGTTGAATTGTACAATGAAATGAAACCACATGTGCGCCCAAGGTTCGATTCACGGGTGCGCCCAGCAAGGGAGGCTTCGGTGCGCAGGTACATCATGGCGGTTCTTGCGGCGCTCTCACTCATCGGCAGTCCGGTTGCCCAGTCCCATTCCCGGCCTCAACCGGCGACCTCGGTTGTCCGAGTGAAGCTCACGAAGGAGGTCTCGCAGAGGGCGTTGCTCGAGCGGGGTGTCGATATCATGCATATCTATCCCGACGGACGCGCCGACCTCGCCGTCAACGATGAGCAGCTGGACTGGATCACATCGAAAGGGCCGCTCGTCGCCGTTCTGGAGAGGATCGATCTCGCGGCCCCCGCGGCGCTCGATGCGAACCTGGGGCTGTACTACACGTACGCGGAAATGACGGCCGCGTTCGACTCCCTCGCGGATGCCTATCCGTCTCTGACGCTTCTGGATACGCTCGGGACGAGCTATGAGGGGCGTTCTATAGTGGCGATCAAGATCTCGGACAACGCCGCGAGCGACGAGAGCGAACCCGAGGTGCTGATGATGGGCTGCCACCATGCGCGGGAGCTCATGTCCGTAGAGGTGCCGGTTCGGTTCGCCAAGTACCTCCTCGACAACTACGGCATCGACGACAGGGCTACGGCCCTCGTCGACGGCCGCGAGATCTGGATCGTCCCGATGATAAACGTCGATGGGCACGTCTACGTCGAGAATAACCACTCCGGCTCTTCCGTCAACTGGTGGCGGAAGAACCGTAGGCCCAACTCGGACGGCAGCTTCGGCATCGATCTCAATAGGAACTATGGCTACAACTGGGGATACGACGACATCGGAAGCTCGCCTGAGCCGTCTTCGGTGATCTACCGGGGAACCATGGCCTTCAGCGAGCTCGAAACGGCGGCGGTGAGAGATTTCTGCGCCGCGCATGAGTTCGCAGTGAGCCTTTCGTACCATTCCTATGGCGAGCTCATCCTCTATCCGTGGGGTTATGCCGCGCTCAACACGCCGGATGATGACATATTCTCCGCTCTCGGAGATTCAATGGCGCAGGGCAATGATTATCTGGCCGGCAACGCCGCATCGGGGGCGATCTATATAACGAACGGCGACAGCGACGATTGGCTCTACGGGGACAGGGAGACCAAAGGCGCCGTTTACGGTTTCACCGTTGAGGTCAACTCGTGGGATGAGGGCGGATTCTCGCCTGCCGAGAGCCTCATCATGCCGACGTTCGACAAGTTGCTCGGATTGAATCTGACTCTCATCGACCTGGCCGATGATCTGTCGCTGATCGTCGGGCCGGAAGCGCCCACGATGAATTCCATCACGATGCTCGATCCTCCGAGCTACAAGATCAGTTGGTCGGAGCCGGATGCCGGGGATTTGAATCCAGTCGTATCCTACGAGCTAACCGAGATCAAGAACCTCTCAGCAGGCATCGATTCCGTCGAAGCTGGAGATACGCTCTGGAAGGCCGATGGTTTTGCGCTTTCGAGTGAGCGCGCCTATGCAGGTTCGTACAGCTTCTACTCGGGACGGGGAGATGAGCTCCATTGCACACTGAGCATGGCGAACATCTATCCCGTGTGGCTCCCATCCACGTTCTCCTGCTGCCTCTGGTACGACATAGAGGAGGAATGGGATTACGCCTATCTCGAGGCGAGCACCGACGACGGAGCCACATGGGTCACGGTTCCGGGCGACAGGACGACCGACTACGACCCGAACGGGACCAACAGAGGAAACGGGATCACAGGTGCCTCGTCCGGCTGGGTCAGCGCCACCTTCGATCTGAGCGATTCTATGGTGAGCGAAAGGGGATTCATCCTGCTCCGATTCGTGTACATCACCGACGAATCAATGAACAACGAAGGGATATACGTGGATCTCGTGGATCCGGCGGTGCGCATCGAGCGAGAATCGGCGATCGCGACGGATTACACGAGCACATCGTTCAATTGCACGCCCCGGGAGCTCGGCGACTTCGTTTATTACGTGAAGGGCTTCGATGCCGACGGGCGCGCGAGCAAGCGGAGCAATCTCGCCGAGCATGAGGTGAACGATCTTTCGGACTCCTCCGGGGCCGGGCCCTTCGCGTCGAGACTCGAACAGAACTATCCCAATCCCTTCAATCCGGCGACAACAATCGAGTTCAGCGTCGGCGATGTCGATGCCCCCGGGGGTCGGAAGGTGCATGCGTCTCTGCGGCTCTACGACGTATCGGGGCACCTCGTTTCGGTGCTGAAGGAGGGGATGTTCTCCGCGAACCGATACTCCGCCGAATGGAACGGCCTCGGAAAAGATGGGGAACCCGTCGCGAGCGGTATATATTTTGCAGAGTTACGACTCAAGGACAAGGTTCTGGTTCGGAAGATGGTTCTGTTGAGGTAGCACGTGGTACTATCGGTCATCATACCGGTCTATAACGAAGAGAGCACGATAGCGCTCGTTCTGCGCAAGCTGCTGGCCCTGTCGTTTCCATTCTCCGTGGAAATTATCGTTGTGGACGATGGATCGACAGACCGCACGAAGGAGCTGATCGACGGCGTAAATCAAGACAACGTTTTCAAGGTTCACAGCTCTCTCATCAATCTCGGCAAAGGCGCGGCGGTGCGGTTCGGGCTCGAATATGCGAGCGGCGATTACGTGATCATTCAGGATGCAGATCTGGAACTGAACCCCGAGGACATTATCAAGCTGGTGCAGCCGATCGCCGGCGGTGGGGTGGACGTCGTGTACGGCTCGCGTTTCAAATCGCGGACAACGCGGATTGCGTCGGTTCCATGGTACACGATTCTGGCGAACAAGATACTCTCGTTCTATACGAATCTGCTTTATGGGAGCAAGCTCACCGACATGGCCACTTCCTACAAGCTGGCGAGGACGGATTTGATACGGAGCATCAATCTGAGGTGCATCGGATTCGAATTCGATCCGGAGATCACGGCGAAGCTCCTCAGGCTGGGGCACCGCATCGTCGAGGTGCCCATCAGTTACGAGCCGCGCACGACGGAAGAGGGGAAGAAGATCACGTGGTGGGACGGTTTCAGGTTCATGTACTATCTCACCAAGTTCCGTTTCCAGAAGGCGGACTCTTTTGTGAAGAAGGCGAGAAAATCCGGCGCTGCTTTTCCCGCCTCTACCTGAGGCGCCAGAACCCGTTTTCGAGAGCAAGGACCGCATGAAAAACTGGAAGGCCCTCGTAGGCGTAGGCTTCAGCGCGCTGTTTCTCTATCTGGCTTTTCGCTCGATCCACCTGAATGAGCTGGCGCGCGCATTCAAGGGCGCCGACTACGGTCCCGTGATCCCCGCAATGTTCCTCGTTTCCGCAGGCATCCTCATGAAGGCGGTCCGATGGCGTTACGTCCTGCTCCCGATCAAGAGCATCGGAATTCCGAGCCTTTTCTACGCGACGGGAATCGGATCGATGGTCAACGTAGCCGTGCCGGCGCGCCTCGGAGAGCTGGTTCGCGCGCACGCAATCGGGAAGAAGGAGGAGATCTCGAGGAGCGCTTCCTTCGCGACGATCGTCGTCGAGAGGGTTCTGGACGGTTTTGCACTTCTCTTCCTGCTGGCGATCGTGGCGCTGTTCGGCGCCGGGTATTTCCAGGGATGGCTCGAGCGCGCCGGCTATGTGGCGATCATCGGCTACCTATTCGCGCTCGCGATGCTCATGCTCCTCAAGACGCATACGAGCTTCGCCGTGCGCGTCGCGGAGACCCTTTTCAGACCGCTTCCGCCGGTGGCGCGGACGAAGCTCGTAACAGTCCTGAATTCGTTCATCGAGGGGCTCAAGATATTCCGCAGCATCCGGAACATGGTCGCCGCGATCATCCTTTCGCCGGTCGTCTGGCTACCGAACGTGGCGGTGATCCACCTGCTGTTGGCGTCGGCGGGAATTCACCTGTCGGTTCTTGTTTCGGTTCTGCTCCTGGTCGCCCTCTGCATCGGGGTCGCTATTCCCTCGGCGCCGGGATTCATCGGCAACGTGCAGTTCGTTTGCGTCGCCATATTGAAGCTCTACGGCGTATCCGGAGAGAGTGCCATGATGTTCTCACTGATCTATACGGGCTGCGTCTTCATCGCCGTCATGGCAACTGGGCTCGTGTGCGTGCTCGCAGAAGGCTTGTCATTTGAGGAAATAGGAAGTATGATCAAGCTTGAGAAGTGACACTGGCGTCGCTCGCCGAATTCAGTCGAGCGGATCCACCCGGCGGAAATGCCAAAGGAGGAAAGGAGCGAGGGATGGACAAGCTTTACAGCGCCGCGAAGCGCGCCATGGTTCAGTCGCTGAAGGTGAAGAAGGGAGAGCAGCTGCTCCTGGTCACCGATCGCCAGAAGATGAAGATCGCCGAGGCGCTCGCTTACTGGGCGAACAGGTCGGGTGCCGAGGTGACGACGTACCTCATGACCGAGACGGTTCGTCCGATCGCGGCACCGACGTCCATTTTCAAGGAAATGATCGCGGCGGCCGACCTCACGATGTACATGCTGGATGCGCGCATCCAGGAAAAGCCGTTCCGCGGCTTCATGGTCGCTAACGGCTCCAAGAGGGGCCGCATCTGCATGATGCCTGGGATCACGGTCGACATGATGGAAAGGCTCGTCAACATCGATTTCACGAACATGGACCGGCTCACGCGCAAGGTGATACGCGCGCTGCAGAATTGCCCTGACGTTCACGTGACGAACGGTCTCGGCACCGACATCAGCTTCAGCGTCAAGGGTCGGAAGTGGGATAACGACAACGGCGACATCAGCTCGAAGGGCAAGCAAGGCAACCTGCCGGCCGGCGAATGCTATACGTGTCCCGTGGAGGGCAGCTTTTCCGGACGCATCATCTTCAGCCTCATCGATGACAAGATCGGCCGAGGCGAAATGCTCTTCAAAAAGGGGAAGCTAGTCTCGTTCAAGGGCAAGGGCATCGTCGAGATCATGAAGGGGATCGGCAGCGATCCGACTGGGCGCGTCGTGGGCGAGTTCGGCATAGGAACGAACCGCGGCGCGAAGATCTGCAAGAACATGCTCGAGGCCGAAAAAGCGTTCGGCACGGTTCATTTCGCCATCGGCGACAGCTACGGACTGGGAACCAACAAGAGCAAGTTCCACTTCGATGCGCTCGTCGACAAAGCGACGCTCGTTGCCGGCGAGAGAGCGATAATCAAGAACGGCGTTTTTCTCATGAAGTGACGGTTCCGAGGCGCGAGAGGCGCGATGAACGCATTGCGTCCAGGCTCTTTTCGCGGAAGGAGCTGCTTCAACGGCGATGGTTGTCAGGGGTGAAGCGGCCGCGCACGTCGTAAGCGTCATCGTTCCCGTGTACAATGAGACCGATACGATGCGGGAACTGCTTTTGCGTCTGCGCGAGGCGCCTTTTCCGAAGGAGATCATCGTCGTCGACGATTGCTCCACGAACGGCACTGACCGGCTGCTCCGGGAGCAGCGGGATATCGTTCTGGTGCACCACGATCGCAATCGCGGCAAGGGGGCGGCGATACGGAGCGGCATCGAACACGCGTCGGGGGATGTCATCATTATCCAGGACGCCGATTTGGAATACGATCCGAACGAGATCGCGAAGGTCGTTGCGCCGATCCTGGAAGGAAAGACGGATATCGTCTACGGAAGCCGCTTCATTCGCGGATTCCCGAAGGCTCTGCCGCTAGCGAACAGGATCGCGAACGTGGTCCTCGTGTGGACCGTCCGTCTGCTGTTCGCATACAGGCTCAGCGACGAGGCGACATGCTACAAGGCGTTCCGCGCAGAGATACTGAAATCGATGAGGCTCAACTGCGAGCGTTTCGAGTTCTGTCCCGAGGTCACCGCGAAGGCGCTTCGCGCTCGGCGCAAAATCGCCGAGGTGGAACTCATCAATTATCAACCGCGGACGCTCAGGCAGGGAAAGAAAATCCGCTGGACCGACGGGCTTGAGGCGATCTTCACGCTCGTACGATACCGGTTCACGGCCTGAGACGCATATAAGGAACGAGTGGCTTCTCTTACGAAACGAACGGCCATCCTGATCATCTGCCGAACGACGAACTACGGCGTGCAGCTCCTCTCGCCGCTCTTTCTCGTGAGGATTTTGGACGTTCATGCGTACGGGCAGTACCGGGAGTTCGTCCTGTACGCAATGATAGCCGCCAGCATAATCACCTTCTCGATCCCGACCAGTCTCATCTACTTCATGCCCAAGTTCCCCCAGCGAGAGCGGCAGGGCGTGACGCACTCCGCGCTCTTCCTTCTCACCACGTCGCTCGCGGGAATTCTGGTCATTTTTCTCGGAAGGGACCTCATCCGTTCGAGAACGAGCTATGATTTCGTGTATCCGCTCATGATGTACGTATTCTTCTTCGTGAATCTCGACTTCTTCGAAAGCTACGCCCTCGGCAAGAAGCGCGCTTTCGCCGTTCTTCTCTATTCGACGACGCGCATCGCGGCGCGCATCGTTTCGATTGTCGTGACCGCGTATATCACGCACGACATCATGGCGGTTCTCAAGGTCATGATCGCCGTGGAGATCGTCAAATGCGTCCTGCTCGCGTTCATTTTTCGCAGGCACTTCACGAAGAGCCTCGACGCCGCGCTGGCGAGAGAGCAGCTTCGGTTCATCGTTCCGCTGGGATCGGCCGAGGTGATCAGATACTGCAACTCCGAGCTCTCGAAGGTCGTCATATCCGTGACGATGGGGGTGGAAAGCCTCGCTCTTTACACGATCGGAAGCTACCAGATACCGGTGATCAACATCATTAGATCGAGCGTCATCGACGTCATCTTTCCGGATATGACGCTGGCGTGCGACCGGGATCGGCTGAGGCTATGGCAGCGCGCCAACGTCGTGTTCTGCTTCATGATCATTCCCATCTTCGCCGTATTCATGTATCATGCGCGGACGGTTATCGACGTGCTCTTCACGAGCCAATACCTCGCTGCCGTGCCCCTTTTCAGGATCTATCTCGCCATGATGCTCATGCAGTGCTTCGAGATGGGGACCCCCCTGCGCGCGATGAACGAGAACCGATACTTCGTTCTCGGCAGCATCATCTCTCTCGCCATCGACATCGGCATCATTTTCGCCCTTTTCAGAATAGTCGGTTTCCTGATCCCGGCGATAGCCGTAATAGCAGGGGAGTCGGCGGTCCTGTGGTATCTCGGGCGCAAGATTCTGCGGCTCTACAGCGTGAAGCTGGGCGGGCTTCTCATGTGGCGCAAGATATTCGCCATCGCGGCCTCGTGTCTCGCGGCCTGCCCGCTCCTCTTTGCCGGCGAATTGCTTCCTCTGAATGCGGTCGGTCGCGCCGTCGTATCCTCGTGTGTTTATCTCGCGGCATATATGCTGATCGTGAGACGTTTGAAGATTGATGAGGTTGATCTCATGGTCGCGAGAGCGGGAGACGGCGTCCGCCGGATACTATCCCTTCGCACATGATCCGAGCGGCCGTTGCGTGAAGCCGGGCACTTTCCATGTCTCCGCATCGAATTCGCCGAGTTGTCCGCATACTATGCGGCAGCCGGTTGCATTGCAGGCCACAGCCGCCGCAAAGCCCGGAGGAGCGGGAAGGCTTCGAAGCGTCCAATCGATGCAGTCCGCGGATCCTGCGTCGCTCGAGAGGATCCTCGGAGACCCCGCGGGAAGCGATGATACGTCCAGCAGCCGGGGTGGATAGGAAAGCCCCGCGCCGCGCGCCTTCACAAACGCCTCCTTGAGTGTCCAGTATCTGAAGGAGGCGTGCGTACGCTCCGCCGGCGCGAGTGAGTCGATTACGGAACGCTCGGCGAGGGTGAATGATTCGACCCTCATGTTCTTGTTGAAAACGCCGGGGTCTTCATACTCGATGTCCACTCCGATCTCCCGATCGAGCGCCACGCCGAAGAGCGCTGTGCTCCGCGAGTACGACATGTTGAAGCGGAGCGTTTTCCCGAAGGAACAGCGATTGAGAACGGGCTTGCCGGATGTGTTCCGGCCGAATTGCAGCTCGCTCGGCGTTATGCCGATATAGGCGGCGAGAAGCCGTCTCAGCGTTCCATGAGCGGAGATGAAGCGGTCTCGATCGCACGGAAATCTGAATGCGGCGGCCCTCGCGAGCTCCCCTTGCGATAGCGTTTGGCGGAGCGCCGCCAACGTCACCGGCGGCAGCTCCAGGGGCGCGATCCACACGTGAATCTCGCCGCCGTTCGACCGGTGCCGGGCGCCGGGCGCCGGCATCCGCAGTCCCTGTGCGCGCAGCCTCGATGCCATATCAGATCTCTTCCCGCGTTTTCTCGATCACGTGTCTCATCCTCTCGGCGAGCACCTGAACGTTCGGTTCTATGAGAATGTCCTTGTGCGTAGCCGGGACCATGATCACCTCGATACCCTCGGATGTGAGCTTGCCCCAAAACACCCGGGGATCTCGCTCGACCTCTGCGGTTGCCTGGAAAAAGGTGATGAGACCCGGGTAAACCGGGGGCGTGTATTTCTTCTCCGCCATCTCGTGCATCTGAGGAATATAGACGTTGATATAGAAATTCCTGATGAGGCCCGGCACGGGGCGGCCAAACCTGAAGCACAGGCCGCTCACGATCTTCGTGAGCTGGATCCCGGTCTTGATGAGCCTGTATCCTGAGTATTCCCAGATGTAGCTCAGCTTGTCTCTGAATCCGCGCGCGGAGAGGTTCTTCAGATGGAACACGATGCCTCGGGCCCGCGAAAGGGGCTCTTGGGGCATCCAGTAGCTGTCGAGTATGGCGAGCATGCCGATTTTGTCTCCCCGATCATGGAGCCGGTTCGCCATTTCGAGCGCAACGTAGGCGCCGAGGCATCTGCCGCCGATGTAGTAGGGGCCTTCAGGCTGGATCTTCTTGATCTCTTCCACGTAATGGGCGGCCATCTCTTCGACGCACGAATGGAGGGGACGTTTCCCGTCGAGACCCGCCGATTGGAGTCCATAGAATGGTTGATCCATTCCGAGATGATCGGCCAGCTCGCGATAGAAGAAGACGCCTCCGCCGTATGCATGGACGAAGAATAGCGGAGGCTTCGTTCCCGCGGGCTGGATTGCTACGAGGGAATCTCCCGATTGGGTGAATCTCTCACCCCGAATCATGGAGGCGATAGCCTCGATCGTCGGGGATTGGAAGAGCGAGGCTAGTGGGATGCTCGTTCCGAACGTGCGCGTAATCTCGGCGAAGAGGCGCACAGCCAAACGC
>JAQTVX010000023.1 GCA_028706585.1 Candidatus Krumholzibacteriia bacterium
CGCGGGTCGCGCATGACGAGCACGGCAAGAGGCTCCGACCCATCCGGGCCCGCCGCGGTCACGACAGCGCTCGCCTTCACCTCCGGCTGGCGGTCGAGCGCCCGCTCGACGTCCTCGGGGTACACCTTCATGCCGGCCGATGTGACGATGACGTCTCTCTTGCGACCCTTGAAACGCAGATTGCCATTGCCGTCCATCTCTCCCATGTCGCCCGTGCGGAACCATCCATCGCCGGCCGCACCGGCGGTTCCTGCGCTTTCCGCGCCGGCGCCCTCCGCCCCGACGCCCGCGGCTCCGGCAGCCCCCGCCCCACCCCAGTACCCCGCCGTGACGTTCTCGCCGCGCACGAGGATCTCGCCATCATCGGCGAGCCGCACCTCCTGACCCGGCATGACCGCCCCGATCGAACCCCTGACGAGCTTGAACGGATGGTTGACGCTGACGAGCGACGCGGTTTCGGTCATGCCGTAGCCCTGGATCACGGCGAAGCCCAGCCGGTCCCAGAACTCTTCCGTTTCCGGGTCGAGCGGGGCCCCCCCCGAAATAAAGGCCCAGGACTTCCAGCCGAACATCGCGTGAATCCGGCGAAAATCCCACCAGCGTCTCAGTGGATGGCGGCCGCGCGCGGCCGCGAACGTGCGATGAAACCTTTCGAGCTCGCCGCGCTCCTCGTAATAGCGCTCGATCTTCGCTCGCAGCGTATCGAGAACGCGCGGCACCGCGACAATCACGGAGATGCGCTCGCGCTTGACCGTATCGATCGTATGCGATGGATTCAGGGATGACTGAAAGAACACCTCGCCCCCGAGGAGCTGCGGCACGAAGACGCCCATGAGCTGGCCGAAGATATGGCTCAGAGGCAGCAGGTTCAGAAAGCGCAGCGGATGAACGAAACGTTCGTATTTTCTGTAGCGGGCGATCTCCCGCTCGAGCGGATCGAGGTTCGCGAGCAGATTTCGATGCGTTATACATACGCCTTTCGGCTCCGCCGTCGTGCCCGAAGTGAACACGATCTCGGCCGTGTCGTCCGCGCTTGCTTCCACGATCGATGGCGGTTCGGCGGCGCGGCACGAAAGGATCGAGATCAGCTCTTCCAGCTCGATCGCGGGAATCTCCGGCGGGACCTTCCCGCGCGCGGCCCGATCGAGGACCGCGAGCTTCGCCTCCACCTGGCGCGCCACGCGAGCGACGAAATCCGGCTCGCTCTGGACATCGAGTGGCACGGCGATGGCCCCGCGAACGAGGCACCCGAAAAACACCGCTACCCATTCGGGGGAGCTATCGGCCCATATCAGGACGCGATCCCCCCTGTCGACGGATCGCGCTTCAAGCTCCCGGGCGAACCGATAGGACGTCCGCGCGACGAGGCCGTACGACCAGCGCGCCGTTCTCAGGGCACGTTTGTGTACGAATGCGGTATCATCGCCGCGGAGGAGAAAATCGTCGAGGTAGCTCGCGAGCGTCGAATGCACGATCGCGATGATAGAGCAAATCCGCATTCATGTCAAAAATCCCGCGTGCTTGCTTGATGGCCGCCGGCGCATCTCGTACAATGGACAGCCGGCACGTTGAACGAGAGGGGCGCTGGCCCGGGGGGAATCGGATGCGAAAAGACGTCGACAGAGCCGCATGCGGCTCCCGCGAGGCGGCGGCGCCGGACAAGAAGCGCCTGGTCGCCGCCCGCTTCGACAAAATCGCCCCGCGATACGATCTCGCGAACTCGCTCCTCAGCTTCGGACTCCATTATCATTGGCGAAGATACGCCGTCCGGCGGCTCGCACTGAAACGGGGGGAAAATGTGCTGGACCTGTGCGGCGGCACCGGAGATTTCGCCGTTCTCGCGGCCTCCCGCGTGGCGAGCGATGGAACCGTCACGGTTTGCGACGTGAGCCCGGCCATGATACGGGCGGGCCGGTTGAAGGTGGAGCGCTCGGGCAATCGGGATGCCGTCCTGTGGGTGCAGGGAGACGCGGAAGACTTGAGCTTCCCAGACGGCGCCTTCGACGCGGTGACCGTCGGCTTCGGCGTACGGAATCTCGCGTGCCTGGAAGCCGGCCTCAGGGAGATGTTCCGAGTATTGAAGGCGGGCGGAAGGCTCGCAATCCTCGAATTCTCGGTGCCGGAAACGAGGTTGTTCCGCAAACTCTACGAATGGTACTCCTTCAGGGTCATGCCTTTCGTCGGAAGAGCGGTCACGGGCGCGGCGGAGCCCTACACATACCTCGCGGAATCCATCCGGGTGTTTCCCCCGCCCGCAGCCTTCAAGGCCTCCCTCGAAGCCGCGGGGTTCACGAACGTCACCATCGACAGGCTCACCGCCGGAATAACGGCCGTCTACCTCTGCGAAAAGGAAGCCGATAGCACCCGCGGATTGAAACCAACCGGCTCATCCAGCGTAGAATAGATATCTGGAGCTCGCCTCGTACTTCGCCACGGAGGAACGACACGCATGAAGGTATCGCAGCATTCTCTTCCATCCGCGGCCCTGTGCGTGCTGCTCTCCGCCGCGTCCACGCTCGCTTCGGCGCAGACACATAAGACGCTGATCCTCAATAGGGTTCAGTCCTCCGTTACCGTTGACGGCGTCATCGAGGCCGCCTGGAGTCAGGCCGACTCGGCCAGCGATTTCGTTCAGTTCTCGCCGTATCACGGCAAGGAGCCCGCCAAGAAGACCACGGCCAAGGTTCTCACCACGGACCGCGCCCTCTACTGCATCATCATCTGCTACGACGATAGATATAGCGTTCAGCGGATCAGAGGAATGCTCGACGATACCGACGGCGACATCGTATCCCTCATGATCGATACCTTCGACGACAAGCGCACGGCGTACAAATTCGCCGTCACCGCTTCCGGCGTGCGGGCCGACTGCCGTCTGCTCGACGACGCCCGCAACCGCGATTACAACTGGGATGGAGTTTGGTTCTCTGCGGCGCGCATTCACGATTGGGGGTTCGCCGTCGAGATGGAGATACCCTATCGGTCGATCCAATACGGTGATGGTCTGAGGGAATGGGGTCTCGACTTCGACCGCTGGACCCCCGCGCGCGCCGAGGACATCTACTGGTGCGCGTACGAGGAGAACGAGGGCCAGCGTATCTCGAAATTCGGGAGCCTCGCGTTCCGGGACTTTTACCCCTCCGTCAAAGGGCTCAATCTCGAGATCTATCCGGTCGGCATAGCGAAGGCACAGTACGCCGGCGACTCGAAATACGATTTCGATCCCAACGCCGGTGTCGACGTATTCTACAACCCGTCGCGGCGGCTCACCTTCCAGCTAACCGCCAATCCCGATTTCGCGCAGATCGAGGCGGATCCGTTTTCGTTCAACATCACACGCTATGAATCGTACTTCGACGAGCGGAGACCGTTCTTCACCGAGGGGAATGAGGTATTCATGCCGTCCGGACGCGAGCGCGGCTCCGGATTCTATGCGCCGCTCGAGCTGTTCTACTCGCGGAGAATCGGCAAGAAGCTCCCCGATGGCGGCGAGGTGCCGCTTCTCCTCGGAACGAGGGCGTTCGGCCGCGTGGACGATTGGGAGTACGGAGGCTTCCTCGCGGCCACCGGCAAGAAGGACTATATCTCTAACGGCGAAAAGCTGACCGAACCAAGTGCGCTCTTCGGCTCCGTGAGACTCAAGCGGCAGATTCTCGATAACTCCTCTGTCGGCCTCCTGTACGTCGGAAGGAACGACGAGGCCGAGAACACCGGGGTCGTCGACGTCGACGGAGCCTTTCGCGCCACGGATTGGCAGATCGCCTACCAGGTCGCCCGCTCGTACAAGAACTCTGAGGGGGACTTCGCGTCGTCGGCCGGATTCAAGATGTCCAGGCAGAAATGGCTTCTCGCCGTGAGGAGCAAATACGTGGGGGAAGACTTCGATATCGATGAGGTCGGCTACGTTCCGTGGAGAGGCACGGCGGAATTCGTCGCGCTCGCCGGGCCCATCTGGTACTTCGACGAGGGCGTCATCCAGCAGATTCTGATCTATACGGGCGGCATGGCGGGCTACGAGAAGGTCGACTCATACACGGATCGACTCGGATCGCTCGGAATCAACATGCAGTTCAGAAACAACTGGGGCTACGAGGTGAGCCTGAGCGGCGGCCGCGCCAAGGATCAGGGCAAGCGATACGATACGTACGAGCTGGACTACTCCTCGTGGTGGAGCATCTCTCCCCGGTGGAACGGCTCATTGAGCGGAGGCTTCGCCCGCACATACAACTTCTCGAGAGACTACCTCGGCGTCTTTTCCTGGACGGAGGGCGACATAGAATGGAGCGTCCTCGACGTGCTCAAGCTGGGAACCTCCCTCGGTTCATTCGTCGAATGGGATCCCGATAACCGGCTCGAGGACGTCACGTTCAACTCGCGTCCGTACTTCTCGCTCACGCCCGTGAACAACCTGAACGTCCGCGCCTACCTCGATAACGTGTACGTGCGATCGACCGGCGACGTGCAGCAGCTCATCGGCGGGCTCTTATTCTCCTACAATTTCCGCCCGAAGAGCTGGATCTACTTCGCCGTGAACGAGGTCAGAGACCGAAGCGACGAATACGACGGTATCGGAACTCTGCTGCCGAGCAGCCTGCATCTCACGGACAGAGCCGCGGTGCTAAAGCTGAAATACCTCTTCTATTTCTGACGCGGCATCGACAGCCCGAGTCGATTCTGCTAATATCTCTCAATCCAGCGCGGCGAGATTGTGTCGAACCAGGAGAGATTCGAATGATTCCCCGGAAGATTCTCGAGAGCGCTTCCGTCAAGGATCTGTACCGGCTCATGCTCGAAAACAGGCTTTCCCGCAAGGCCCTTTTCGGCATCGTCGGAAGACGCCTGCACCGCGAACTCGTCGTTGAGAACGCGGAGGGCCGCCCGCGGCGCGTGCAGGAGCTCAAGCACGCGTACATGATGGCCCTGTTTCACGGATTCGACCGGGCGATGACCAGGGGGTACGTGTCCAGGAGCGTGACGGAGCGCCTCCTCGACACCGTCCTCGAGAACGTCATCGTGAACGAGAAGCATCCGGTCGGCCCGGGGCCGCATCCGCTGCTCCTCGTCGTGAGCCCGACCGGACGTTGCAATCTGCGGTGCGAGGGTTGCTACGCCGCGAGCGAATCGGCTGACCGCGCGGGCCTCACCGGCCTCGACTTCGACATATTCGACCGGATCGTGACGGACAAGAGGCGGCTCTGGGATTCACATCTGACCATCGTATCGGGAGGCGAGCCGTTCCTCTGGCGCGACGGGGAGCGGGGCCTCCTGGATCTGGTCGAGAGGCATCCGACGGAGTTCTTCATGATCTATACCAACGGCACCCTGATCACGGACGATCTCGCCAGAAGGATGGCGGAGCTCGGGAACATTTCGCCCGCATTGTCGCTCGAGGGATTCGAAGAGGAGACGGACGCACGCAGAGGCGCGGGCACGTTCGAGAAGGTGCTACAGGCCTTCGAGCGTATGCGGCGGCACGGAGTGCCGTTCGGCGTCTCGGTCACCCCGACCAGCAAGAACTGGGACACGGTCACGAGCGACCGGTTCATCGACTTCTGCTTCGACGCCCAGGGTGCCGTGTATGCCTGGTGCTTTCAATACATGCCGATCGGGAGCAGCCCGGACCTGGATCTGATGGTTTCTCCTGAAAACCGCCTCGAGATGCTGCGCAGAACAAACCATCTCGTGCGCGACAAGAAGGTGCTCTTCGCCGACTTCTGGAACAGCGGGATCGCGAGCTACGGATGCATCAGCGCCGGTCGCGCGGGCGGTCAGTTCTACATCGACTGGAACGGCGACGTCACGCCGTGCGTTTTCGTGCCTTACGCCGTCGACAACATCTACTCCGTGTACGAGAGAGGCGACGATCTGAATGCGCTCCGCGAGGCCCCGTTCTTCCGCAAGATCAGGGCCTGGCAGGACGAATATGGCTTCAAACAGAGCGCGGACAAGGTTCAGAACTGGCTGTGCCCCTGCCCCATCCGCGACGATTTCGATCGCCTGCGCGATGCGGCGCTCGAAACGAACGCGCGGCCGATCAACGAAGCGGCGGCCGATGCGCTCGTGAATCCTGATTTCCGCCGGCGCATGGCGGCATGCGCCGGCGAATTCAAGAAGATGAGCGCACCAGTTTGGGAGATGGAGTTCTCCGATTCGGCTACAGCGGAGCCGGCCCCCCGTTCGAAGCTCAGTCCAGGATCAGGCGCTTGACGGCAGGCTATTCGAACAGTTTCTCGGCCTGCTGATACGCGGCGTGCACCTTTTCCACGGCGGCCTGCACCTTTGCCTTCTCATCCACCTTGACGGTCTCGGCCAGCTCGTTCACGGCCGTCTCGAGCTCTTGCACCGCGGCGACGAAATCGGCCTGCCGCTCCGCCAATCGCTTGGGCAGCTGTGCCGCCTTCAGCGCAGGCATCTTCTCCAGCATGGCCGCCGCCCCGGCGCGAATCTGCGCGAGATCGTACGCGGGAGCATCATAGTGGTAGAGCCTGTACAAATCCTGGTGAAAGGCCTCAAGCTCCGGCACGACCGGACGGACCGTGCGCACCAATTGCTCGTAGGCCGCATGGAATGCTTCGGTCTGCGCGAGCATCTCTTCCGTGTTTTCCGTGTTCGCGGCATCGTGCAGTTTCTGCAAGGCGGCCTTCAGATTCGCCTTGCCTTCGCCCCAAGCCTCCTGCTTGTCGCGCAGGATGCCCGGGAGCTCCGCCGCATCCAGATTGGCCACCAGTGTGTCGGCCCGCGGGAGAAGCTCCTTGATCAGGCTGAAATCTTTTTCGGCATAGGCGCTATGCCAGAGCGGATAGACGACCTCGTGCAGCTCGCCGAGGGCGGGCACGGACGCCGTGAGCTCCTCCTGGGTGATTTCCGCGGGTGCGGCACCCTTTTCGCCGGCCGCCTGATCCTTCCCGGCCTTCTGGCAGGCAAACCCAGCGCAGAGTGCCGAAACGAACAAGCCGATCACGAGAAAACGGACAAGACTCTTCATAATGCCTCCTTCCCTGCTTTGTTAACGACTGCCCACACGCCGCAAGTAATACCACTCGAGCCGCCTCCTGTCAATTCTCGTCGGCCGGCGCTTTTCCCTCGCTGAACGGTGAAAAGCGATATTGTCTTGAGCGACGGGAAAGGGTAAGCTACCCTGAAACGTCAGCCGTGCGCTCGATTCGATGATGGCGCCCGGAGGTTCCGCGATGCCACTCGTCGGGAGAAAAGGGAGACGACCATGCCCAGGAGAACGCTCTGTATCTTGCTGGCATTGACGCTTGCGATATCCGCCTGCTCCAGGGCAAAGAAGAATTCGATACAGGTCAAGGGTTCCGACACCATGGTCAATCTCGGCCAGACCTGGGCCGAGAAGTACATGGCGCGGAATCCCGGCGATTTCGTCGCGGTCACCGGGGGCGGTTCCGGCACCGGCTTTTCGAGCCTCATCAGCTGCACCTGCGACATCGCCATGAGCTCGAGAAATATCAAGGACAAAGAGATGGGCCTCGCCGAGAAGCGAGGCATAACCCCGAACGAGATCAAGGTGGCTCTCGACGGCCTCGCCGTCGTCGTGAATCCCTCCAATCCCGTCGACAGGCTCACCATGGATCAGCTGGCGGGGATATTCTCCGGCGCAATTGCCAACTGGAAGGAAGTCGGCGGCGCCAACGAGGAGATCGTCGTGCTCTCCCGCGAGGTCAACTCCGGAACGCACGTCTACTTCAAAGAGCATGTTTTGAGAAGAGGGGATCCGGCCAGCAAGGCGGAGTTCTCCCCCCGCGCCCTGATGCTTTCGTCGTCGCAGGCGATCGCCGATGAAGTGGCCGGGAATTCGGCGGCGATAGGCTATTACGGGATGGGGTACATATCGAAAAAGCAGAAACCGGTCTCTGTGGCCCCCGATGAGAACTCGCAATACGTCGAGCCGACGATAGAAAACGTGCTCGGCGGCCATTATCCCATCTCGCGGCCGCTGCTCCTGTATACGAACGGCCAACCACAGGGTCTGGTGAAGAGATTCATCGATTTCGCGCTTTCGAAAGAGGGTCAGGAAATCGTCCTCGCGACCGATTTCGTGCCGGTAGAGAAATAGCATCCATGCGCAAATTCAGGGAATTCATCATAGAGAAGCTTGTACTGCTCTGCGGCATAGCCTCCATATTTTTTGTCGTGCTGATCTTCCTCTTTCTGTTGAAAGAGGGATTCGCCGTATTCAAGACCGTCCATCCTTTCGCGTTTCTCGGGGGCAAGAGCTGGTATCCGATCTCGGAGCCGCCACGGCTCGGCATACTCCCCCTCATTCTCGGCTCGATCCTGGTCACCGTCGGGGCGGCCATTATCTCGATTCCAATAGGAGTCGGCTGCGCGATCTACATCGCCGAAATCGCGCCCAAGAAAACCAAAGAGATATTGAAGGCCGGGATAGAGCTGTTGGCGGCCATTCCGAGCGTAGTTCTGGGATTCATCGGAATGGTCACGATCGTGCCGCTGGCAAAAATGCTCTTCCATCTTCCCACGGGGCTCACCGCCCTGTCAGGCTCCATCATGCTCGCGTTCATGGCCATGCCCACGATCGTCTCCATCGCGGAGGACGCCCTCTACTCCGTGCCCAAGACGTACAAGGAGGGAGCGCTCGCTATGGGGGCGACGCACTGGCAGGCTATATGGCGCGTCATGCTGCGGGCGGCATCCAGCGGCATACTCGCCGCGGTCATGCTCGGAATCGGCAGGGTGATCGGCGAGACCATGGCGGTGATGATGATCACCGGAAACGCCGCCGTGATACCGCACAGCTTCTTCGCGCCGGTCCGGACGCTGACCGCAACTATCGCCGCCGAGATGGGAGAAGCTGTGATAGGGAGCGAGCACTACTTCGCGCTTTTCGCCATCGGAATAGTTCTGTTCGTCATCAGTTTCGGCATCAACGTGACCGCGGATCTGTTCCTGCACAAGAGGCAGTGACGATGAACCCGCATCGCACGCAAAAAATAGCGTTCTCCCTTCTCTTTCTGGCGACGTTCCTGGTCGTCGCGCTGGTGGGCGCCATCGTCGTGATCATCGTCCAGAAGGGGCTGCCGGCGATGACGTGGCAGTTCATCTCGGATGTCCCCCGGGAGGGAATGCGCGCCGGCGGAATATTCCCGGCGATCATCGGCACGCTGCTGCTCGTGGGCGGCGCGATCGTCTTCGCCCTGCCCATAGGGCTCCTCGCCGCCATCTACCTGAGCGAGTACGCCAGGGACGGCTTGCTCACGCGAATTATAAAGCTGGCGATCGTCAATCTCGCCGGGGTGCCCTCTGTCGTGTACGGACTTTTCGGACTCGCGCTCTTCGTGGTTTTCTTCAAATTCGGAGTCTCGATCGTGTCGGGCTCTCTCACCCTCGGCATCATGATACTGCCGCTGATAATCACGGCGTCGCGCGAGGCGCTCGAGAGCGTGCCGCGGTCGTTCCGCGAGGTGAGCCTGTCGCTGGGCGCGAGCAAATGGCAGACGATACAGCACATCGTACTGCCCAACGCGATCCCGGGCATCTTGACGGGAACGATCCTGGGGCTCGGCAGAGCTGCGGGCGAAACGGCGCCGATCCTCTTCACCGTCGCCGCCTTCTATCTGCCGCAGCTTCCACGCTCGATATTCGACCAGGTCATGGCGCTGCCGTATCATCTTTACGTCATCTCGACCCAGGTCCCTAACGTCGACGAGAAGATACGATACGGGACCGCGCTCGTGCTGCTCGCGCTCGTGCTGTTCATGAACCTCATCGCGATAATCATCCGGTACAAATTCAGGATGAAGAAGAAATGGTGATATTCAAGATCGAGAAACTGAACGTTCGGTTCGGCTCCGTTCACGCGCTGCGAGACGTGAGCGAGGAGATCCTCGAGCACGAGATCCTGACCGTGATCGGACCGTCGAACAGCGGGAAATCCACCCTTTTGCGGACATTGAACCGCATGAACGATCTGCTGCCGAACCTCAGGATAACCGGCACGGTGGAGCTGGAAGGCGAGAACATCCGAAGGATGGACGTGGAAGCCCTGCGCCGTAGGGTAGGCACCGTGTTCGCGCTCCCGCTTCCACTGCCGCTTTCGATATTCGACAACGTGGCCTACGGGCCACGGATGCACGGCCTGCGCAACAAGAAAAAGATGGCCGAGCGCGTGGAGACCGCGCTCCGGCAGGCGTACCTTTGGGACGAGGTCAAGGACCGTCTGCACGAATCGGCGTTCAAGCTGTCCGGCGGCCAACAGCAGCGCCTGTGCATCGCACGGACGCTCGCGGTCGAACCAGAGGTGATTCTCTTCGACGAGCCGTGCTCCGGGCTCGATCCCATCTCGACAGCAAAGGTGGAAGACGCCATGCTCAAGCTCAAGCAGCGTTACACGCTGGTTCTCGTCACTAACAACGTGAAGCAGGCGGCGCGGGTCGGAGATAGAACGGCATTCTTTCTGAACGGCGAGCTGATCGAAGTGGACAAGACCGAGAAGATTTTCACCGTGCCCAGGGACAATCGCACCGACGATTACATCAGGGGGAGATTCGGATGATGAACAAGATCATCACGAGAGACCTGAATCTCTGGTACGGCGACTTCCACGCCCTGAAGAAGGTGAACGCGGCCTTCCAGGCCAACCGGATCACCGCGATCATCGGACCGTCGGGCTGCGGCAAATCCACGCTGCTTCGCGTCTTCAATCGAATGAACGATTTCGTGGAGGGAGTGCGCACCGAGGGCGAAGTTCTGATCGACGATCTCAACGTCCTCGATCCGGCCGCCGATCTGGTGTCGCTGCGCAAGAAGATCGGAATGGTCTTTCAGAGACCGAACCCGTTTCCGCTGTCCATTTACGAAAACATCGTCTTCGGCGCGCGGATCCGCGGGACCAGGGCGAAGCGTGGCGAGATGGACGAGATCGTCGAGACCAGCCTACGCAGCGTGCTTCTGTGGAACGAGCTCAAGGACAAGCTGCGCTCGTCCGCGCTCAGGCTGTCTCTCGAGCAGGAGCAGCGGCTGTGCATCGCGCGGCTCATAGCGGTGAAGCCCGACGTACTGCTCATGGATGAGCCGTGCTCGACCCTGGATCCGCAGGCGACCGAGCGCATTGAGAACCTCATGCGCGAGCTGAAGAACAACTACACGATCGTAATCGTAACGCACAACATGCAGCAGGCGGCTCGCGTATCCGACGATACGGGATTCATGCTGCTCGGAGAGCTCATCGAGTTCAACGAGACGAAGGATATCTTCTCTTCGCCAAAGGACAAGCGCACGGAAGACTACATTACAGGAAGATATGGTTAAGGAGGACCCATGGAACGGCATTTCGACGTGGAGCTGGACGAGCTGAAAAAGGACATCGTTGCAATCGGAAAGCTCACCGAAGAAGCCATCTTCAAATCGATCGAGGCGCTCAAGACCCGAGATGAGGCGCTCGCCAGGAAAGTCATCAACGATGACGTCAACATCGACAGGCTGGAGCTGCGCATCGACGAGAAATGCATCGACCTCATCGCGCGCTTCCAGCCCATGGCCAAAGATCTTCGGCTGATCACGACGGGCATGAAGATAAACGCCGATATGGAGCGGATAGCCGACCTGGCCGTCGACATAGCCCAGCGGACTCTCGAGCTCGTGGACAAGCCCCAATTGAAGCCCCTGGTGGATATACCGAAGCTGACCGCCGTGGCCCAGATGATGATCAGGATGGCCATTGAATCGTTCGTGAAGGGCGACATCGAGCTCGCCAAGAAGGTCGTTCTGTCCGATCCACAGGCGGATGAGCTGAGAAACGCGATACAGCAGGAACTGATCGAGGATTACATGGTCAAGGACGGCTCCACCGCTCCACGCGCCGTTCAGCTGCTCCTTATAGCCCGTTTCCTCGAACGCATTTGCGACCACACGACGAACATCGCCGAGAACGTGATATACATGGTCGAGGCAGAGGTCGTGAAGCACCATCCGGAAAAGCTCGCGGATGGCTCGTAAGGCGCGGACTCTCGAGGCGCGGTGCCGTTCGAGACGAATCAAGCCGAGGTCAAGCGTTCGTTCCGGCCAGGTGAGCCGTTGAAAATGCGGCCTGCAGATTGTAGCCGCCGCTACGGGCGTCGATATCGATGATCTCCCCGCAGAAATAGAGCCCTCTCGTCTTCTTCGACTCCATTGTGCGCGGATCGATCTCGCCGACACGGATTCCGCCGCGCGTGATAATGGCTTCGTCAATCGGTCTCGACCTCTTTACGGTCAGCCGGAAATCAGCGAGCTGCGTCCCGAGCTTTTTTCTCTCGCCGCCGGTGATCTGGCTGCATTTCCTGTCTTCGGGGATTCCGCATGTTCCCATGAGAACCGGCACGAGCGCGTTCGGCATCAGGCGCCTCATGACCGTGCGCAGCAATTTCCCACCGGAGCCGGAGATCTCATCCATGAGACGGCGTTCGATCCCGGCCGCATCGAGGCCGGATATCAGGTGTATTGAGAGCTCAACCTTCTCCCCCTTGTCGAGATGCTCCACAACGAGAGCGCTCAAGGCCAGTACAGCCGGGCCGGAAACGCCGAAATGCGTGAACAACATGTCGCCCGATTCCGACGCGAACCGCCTGCCATTAGCCAAAGCCGCCACCTCGATGCTATCCAGGGACAATCCCTGAAGGCCCTTCGCGAATTCCTCCTCCGTCTCGAGGGGAACGAGCGCGGGTCTCAAGGGGATGATCGAATGCCCGAGCTCCACGGCCATAGAGTAGCCGTCCCCAGTGGAACCGGTCCCGGGATATGAGAGACCCCCGGTTGCGAGAATCACGCTGTCCGCCCGGAGTACTTCCTGGCACCCCGTGATCCTAACGCCGCTCACTGCGCCCGCCGCTTCGTCGACCAGAATCCTCTCCACGCGGCAATTCAGCCTGACCGTCACGCCGCGCCTTCTCATGTATCGTTCCAGAGCCTTCACTACGCTCTCGGAACTGCCGCTCGCCGGGAACATCCTGCCGTCTTCCTCTTCCTTCGTCTTCACTTCGAGTTCTTCGAAGAAGGCTACGAGATCCCGACTCGAGAACTCGGTCAGCGCCCTATAGAGAAATTTCCCATTCCTGCCGAAGCTTCGCACGAAATCGGCCGTGTCCCCCGCATTCGTCAGGTTGCATCTGCCGTTGCCGGTGATGCTCAGCTTTCTCCCGAGCCGCTCGTTTCGTTCGAGGAGCGAAACGCGCGATCCTATCTCGGCCGCGCGCCCCGCCGCGAGCATGCCCGAGGCTCCTCCCCCGACTACAACAACGTCATGACTCATGGCCATATGAAATTGACCGCAGCGCCAGTCACGATCACCGCCGCCAGCATGATGAGCGAGGATTTGATTGCATCCTTCCAGCCGAGCTCGCGGAAAAGCACGACGATGGTCGCGATGCAGGGAAAGAACATGGATAGTATAACGCAGCCGATAACCAGCTGCTTCGTCGTGAGAACTAGAGAGGCGAACATCCCCGCGCCCATCTCCTTGCGCAGGATCCCCATGAGCAGAGGAACAATCGCCTCTTTCGGCAAGCCCCACAGAACACGGACCACGCCTTCGGTCGCATCGGCCACGTAGTGAAACACGTTCAGCGCATAAAGGACATTCACAACGACGATTGCGGCGAACACGAGAGGCAGGGCTTCCTTGAGAAACCCCGAAATGCGCAGCCACATCTTCGAGCCGAGCGCGCGCAAGGTCGGGAGGCGGTACGGGGGAATTTCTATGAGGAGCTCCGGCTGGAATCCCTTCGACGTGTATCTCAGGAAGAGGCCGATAATAATCCACGCGAGGAGGAGAATGCCGTACACCAGAACCACCGCCCACATCCCCCGCGCTCCCACGAGACCGATTATCACGGCCTGCAGAGCCGCGCACGGAACGGCGATCGAGATGAGCGTCGCGGTGATGAAACGCTGCCGCCTCGTCTCAAGGATGCGAGTCGCGAGAATTCCCGGGACATTGCATCCGAGTCCCAGGAGCGTCGGAATGATCGCGTACCCATGAAGCCCTATGCGGTGCATGCCGTCATCGAGAAACACGGCCAGGCGCGGAAGGTATCCCGTGTCCTCGAGCAGGGAAAGCACCA
>JAQTVX010000024.1 GCA_028706585.1 Candidatus Krumholzibacteriia bacterium
ATCGTATCCGATAAGCCGCGTTTCATCCCCTGCACGCCGCTGGGCATTCTCGAGCTGCTGGCGCGCTACCGCGTGCGAACGGAAGGCAAACGTGCGGTTGTCGTGGGGAGGAGTATCCTCGTTGGAAAACCGATTGCGCTGCTCCTGTCGCAGAAGCGGCCGAGCGGAAATGCGACCGTCACCATATGCCATTCCGGAACGAGTGATCTCGGCTCCGTCACGCGGGAAGCGGACATACTGATCGCCGCAATCGGCAAGGCGCACGCTATCACGGGAGACATGATAAAGGATGGCGCGGTCGTCGTCGATGTAGGTATAAACCGGATTCCCGACGAGAGCGCCAAGAAGGGGTATCGCCTCACGGGAGACGTTGATTTCGAATCGGCGTTCCCGAAGGCTTCGCTCATCACGCCCGTTCCAGGCGGCGTTGGGCCCATGACCGTTGCCATGCTCATGCGGAACACGCTCCAGGCTGCGAAATGGGCGCATGGAGTTCAGGATGAAGGGTAGCCCTCGGCATGCGACGCAGGAAGTGCCACGGGACCTCTACACGGTTACGGAAATCAGCGAAGCGGTGAGGCAGCACCTCGAGTCGGAATTCCCCCGTGTGAGCGTCATCGGAGAGATAGCAAACCTCAAGATTCATACCTCGGGACACGTCTATTTCACTCTTCGTGACAACGCGAACATGATCCATGCGGTTTTGTTCCGCCGCTACGCCGAGTGTATCGCGTGCGACCCGGAGAACGGGATGCTCGTGATAGCACCGGGGCGCATATCGCATTTCGGCGGCTCGGGTCAGACGCAGATCATCGCTACCGACTTGATCCCGGCGGGGCGCGGAACCATGGAGCTCGAGTTCAGGCGGCTGCTACAACGCCTCATGGATGAGGGCCTCACCGCCCAGGAGCGGAAGAGACCGATAGCGCCATATCCTTCGAAGATAGGGGTTATAACTTCGCCTACAGGCGCCGTGATCAGGGATATCACGAATACGATAGCCAGAAGATGGCCCGTCGCCGAGGTCATTCACGTGCCGGCGGATGTTCAGGGGCCCGGTGCAGCCCGGTCGATAGTGAGCGCATTCGAGATTGCAGACGGCATTGAGGATATCGACACGGTGATTCTTGCGCGGGGCGGTGGAAGCGTTGAGGATCTCTGGACGTTCAATCTTGAAGAGGTGGCGCGCGCGGTTGCGGCCTCGGCCCATCCGGTCATAACGGGAATCGGCCACGAAATCGATACGACCGTTGCGGACTACGTCGCCGACGTGCGCGCGGCCACGCCGACTGCGGCGGCGGAGCTCGCGACTCCGCTCATTGAGGAGATTCGCCGGTCCATCGGAGAGGCGGTTCGGCGGATCGAGAGTGCTGTGGGAATGTCGCTCGAAAACAATGTTCGTCTTGTTGAATACATCGTGCGGAGCGCGGCGTTTCCGGCGATCGCACACAGGATGGAACGCGCTGAGCTCGAGCTGGATGATTCTATCGACGCGCTTCTCGCGTGGTGGGAGGAGCACTTGAATGGATTGCGTAGCGGCATCGATTCAGAGCGGGAAGGACTGGCAGATGCCTTGCGCTGGAGAGTCGGGCAATCGGAGGAATCGGTCGAATCGCTGGCGCGTCGTTTGATGCTGAAGAGTCCGGCGCTGATGATCTGTCTTTCGGAGGAGCGGACGGCGCATCTATCGGAAATGCTGGGGGCCTGGAGGTTCGGAAGTGTTCGTTTTCGGCGAAGCGAGCTCGGAGGAAAGCTGCGCGCACTGAGAGCATTGGACCCGCGGGATGTCCTTAGAAGGGGATACACGGTGTGCACGATGGCCGGGGAGACGCGGATCATACCGCGGGTAAAAGGAGTTACGAATGGATCCGAGATGGCCGTGCATTTTCACGACGGCGAGGCCCTATGCACCGTCACCGAGAAACGGAGGAGGCCTGGGCCATGGCGAAAAAGATGAGCTTCGAGGATGCCTTTGGGCGCCTCAACGAGATCGTGAAGAACCTGGAAGAGGGGGATGTCCCTCTCGAGGAAAGCATGAAGCTGTACGAGGAGGGAATGCGGCTCGGGAGTCTTTGCAGGAGCATCCTCTCGGAAGCGGAGGAAAGGATGAAAAGTCTCGCCAGTGAAGGCGATGACCATTCCGGCAAAGGAGATGAGTGAGGTGAGAAGCGCGGATTTCGAAGCGCGCTTCGTTGAAGACCGGCGCAGGGTCGAGGAGCGGCTTGCGGTTCTTCTTGCGCCACAGAGCGAAGAGCCGCGGTCGCTGCATGGCGCGATGCGATACTCGACGCTAGATGGCGGAAAACGTCTCCGGGCGATCTTGTGCATGGCCGCCCACAGCTTGTGCGGCGATCCGCATCGCGAGAGCGCCCTCGATGCCGGGTGCGCGATCGAGTGTCTCCACGCCTACACGCTGATTCATGACGATCTCCCCATGATCGATAACGACGATTTCAGACGTGGGAAGCCGTCGTGCCACAAGCGCTATGGCGAGCAGGTCGCTCTGATGGCCGGGGATGCGCTGCAGGCGCTTGCATTCGAGATTCTTGCGGGTTGCGGGGCTCCGGCGCCGAGCGTGGCGGAGGCCGTTCGCATACTGTCTCGCGCTGCGGGTTCGCGGTTCCTCGTGGGAGGCCAAGTGGCCGACATTGAAGCAGGGGGAGCGAAATCTACCGAGGAGCTGGTCCGGTTCATTCACTCACGGAAGACGGGCGAGCTAATTGCGGCCTCTCTTTCGATCGGAGCGGCGGTCGCCGGCGCGGATGACGGCATGCGATTGCGAATGCATGAGATCGGTCGTGCAGTCGGGTTTGCCTTCCAGATCGTAGATGATATTCTGGACGTCGAGGGAAGCATGGAGAAGGTCGGAAAAACCTTGCGAAAGGACGACAAAGAGGGGAAAATAACATATCCGGCGCACTTCGGCATCGAGAGCTCCCGCGAGGCCGTGAGCCGTTTGATCGCCGCCGCCACAAGTGGGATTCGCGAGCTTGGAGATGATGGCTATCTTCAGAGCATTTTTGCATCAATCGCTGGGCGTTCATCCTGAAATGTTGAGACAGTTCCTATACCGCGAAATCTACATCGTTCCCATTATTTGCGGGTTCACGGTGCAGATTTTGAAGATGCTTCTCTGCCTGGCGACCGAGAAGAGGGTAAACATTGGCAAGCTCACGCAGATCGATGGGATGCCGAATCTCCATTCGGCGGTCTTCAGCTCGCTGTCGGTAACCGTCGGGATGAAGTACGGTTTTGCTTCCATTCTGTTCTCCGTAGTCGCCGTGTACAGCATCATCATTATCCATGATACGCTGCGGCTCAAGGGCGAGAAGGCGAAGCAAACGGATCTCCTCAGGAAAATAATATCGAGTGTCGATAGCTATCGCGATATTGCCGGAAACGAGGATCTGATAGCGCTCCGGTTCAGACCCGTTGAGGTTCTATGTGGAACGGCGCTAGGAATTGTCGGTACGTTTATCATTCTATGATACGGAGCGATGCCCATGGGTCTCCTCGATCGCGTGCAAACACCGGCTGATTTGAAGAAGCTATCGCTCCGGGAACTCGAAATCCTGGGTGGCGAGCTGAGACAGTTTATCATCGATGTGGTTTCCCAACGCGGAGGACATCTCGCCTCGAGCCTCGGGTCGGTCGAAATTACGCTCGCATTGCATTACGTATTCGATTCGCCTCGGGACAAGATCCTCTGGGATGTCGGGCATCAAAGCTACGCGCACAAAATCGTCACTGGAAGGGGAGAGGCCTTCAAGGGATTGCGAACAAGGGACGGGATCAGCGGTTTTCCGAATCCTGCCGAAAGCCCTCACGATGCGTTCGGCGTGGGCCATGCCAGCACGGCGATATCGGCCTCGCTCGGGCTCGCCGTGGCGCGCGACTTGCTCGGGGAGGACCATTTTATCATCAGCGTCGTCGGAGACGGCGCTCTGAGCGGCGGGCTTTCCTTCGAGGGGATCAACCAGGCCGGACAGCTCAAGAAAAACCGGTTCATCATCGTTCTCAACGATAACGAAATGTCCATTTCGAAGAACGTCGGCGCGCTGTCACGTTACCTGACGAAAATAACGACGAAGAAAGTGTACCTGCAGTTCGAGGCGGACGTATGGGAGCTGCTCGGCAAGGTGCCACGCTACGGTCTCAAGGCACGCAAGCTCGCCAAGAGAATGAAAGAGAGCATAAAGAACCTCGTCGTGCCTAACATCGTTTTCGAGGAGCTTGGGTTCCGTTATATAGGACCTCTCGACGGCCACGACATCGATCAGTTAATCGCGTCGTTTCTGGAGATCAAGGATGTTCCCGGCCCGGTTCTCGTGCACGTGATAACAAAGAAAGGGAAAGGATACACGTTCGCCGAGGAGAACGCGGAGAAGTTCCACGGGATTGGGAAGTTCTCCACTGCTACAGGGAATGTCGGCGGTGGAACAACACGACCTTCGTACAGCGATGTCTTCGGGACTTCGATGGTCGATCTCGCCGGCGAGGATCAGGCGATCGTCGCAGTTACGGCGGCGATGAAGGAAGGAACCGGGCTCGCCGCGTTCGCTCGTGCGTTTCCCGAGAGATTTTTCGATGTCGGAATCGCGGAGCAACATGCGGTGACCTTCGCCGCCGGACTCGCCCGGGCGGGGTTGAAGCCTTTCGTTGCGATTTACTCCACCTTTCTCCAGAGAGGGTTCGATCAGATAATCCACGATGTCGCGCTTCAACGCCTCCCTGTTCGATTCATTCTCGACCGTGCCGGGATCGTCGGTGAGGACGGCCCGACGCATCACGGTGCGTTCGATCTGAGCTACATGCGCCTCGTGCCGGGAATGGTAATCATGGCGCCGCGCGACGAGGAAGAGCTTCGGCGAATGCTGCTCACAGCTCTGCAGCACACCGATGGGCCGATCGCACTGCGGTTTCCCCGTGGGGCCGTACCGGGCGTGGAATCGCATGCGGATCGAACGGCGGTGCCGATCGGAAAGGGCGAGCTGCTGCGAAGAGGATCTGATGCTTCGATTATCGCGGTCGGATCGATGGTGAGGGTCGCTGAGGCGGCAGCCGAAATTCTTGCACGGTCCGGAATTGACGTTTCGGTCGTCGATGCGAAGTTCATCAAACCGTTGGACGTGGATCTCATAATGTCCGTCGCTGCGGGTGGTGCACGGGTCTTTGCGCTGGAGGAGAACGCAATTTCCGGAGGATTCGGCGATGCGCTCTTCGAGATGTTCTCGCGGTATGGCATTGCGAGCGCAATTTCGGCCCTCGGCATACCGGATCGGTTCGTGCCGCACGGGACGAGGGCCGGACTTCTCGAAGAGATAGGGCTTTCTGCGGAGGGGGTCGCCGAGACCGTGAAGAAAGCCATCGATTCCGGATCGGATAGGGCCAAGAAAGGAATTTCATGAAGATAAAGAAACTCGGGCTGGTCGCGAATGCGCAAAAGAAGGAGATACGCAGTTTTCTCTCGTCCGTGCTGGATCTCGTCCCGCGGGACGTCCTCGTGTGCGGGCTCGAGGAAACGGCTTCTCTCGCCGCCCCTGGCGCTGTGAGACCCGTTGATTCCCTCGGCGGTTGTGACGCGGTGCTCGCGCTCGGTGGGGATGGGACGCTTCTCATGGCGGCCCGTGCGGTCGAGGCGGACGAGATCCCAATCCTCGGAATCAAGATAAGAAGCCTTGGATTTCTCGCCGAGGACGATCCGGGGAGGGCGCTGGGAAACCTCTTCGCGGGGAGATATTCCATCCAAAATCGGATACGCCTTGAAGTGCTGCTCGAAGGAGCTTCCGGAGAGCCGAAGAGTTTCAGCGCGCTCAACGACGCCGTGCTCCACGGGGTGGGCGTGTCGCGCGCCATCCATCTCGAGACGACGATCGACGGAACGGTCCTCGGTGAGTACCTGGCCGACGGCGTCATCGTCTCGACGCCGACCGGATCCACGGCCTATTCCCTCGCCGCGGGAGGGCCGATCGTCAATCCAACGAGCGTAGAGGCTTTCGTCATCACTCCTCTCTGCCCGCATTCCCTGTCGGTGCGTCCGATCGTGGTGAGCGCGCTCGAGCAATTCTCCATCGTGCTTGTGGAAGAAGGGCCGGAGACGCTTTTGACCATCGACGGGCAGCAGTCCTGTTCAATCGGCAAGGGTGAACGGCTCGTTTTCAAGCGCAGCGAAAAATCGACCAAGCTCATCGTCACTGAGGGGTACAGTTTCTACGATCGCGTCAGGCGGAAGCTCAAATGGGGGGGCATGCTTCGGCAGGACCATTGATCGGGGGAGGTTGGGGATGCTCAGGGAGATCAGGATCCGAAATCTGGCTATCGTCGAGGATGCATCAATTCCTTTCGGAGCCGGGCTCAACGTCATGACTGGGTCTACGGGCGCCGGAAAGTCGATCATACTGGCCGCCGTGGAGCTTCTTTCGGGCTCGCGCGCGAAGAAATCGCTCATCAGGAGGGGTGCCGATAACCTCACCGTGGAGGGAATATTCGACGTCGACGGCGATTCGCCGCTTCGGAAAAGGCTCGGCATGAGCGCAGCGGAAAACGAGCTTTCGATACGGCGAGAGCTGGCGGTCGACGGGCGAAACAGGATCTGGATAAACGGCATGCTTTCTACGGTGGCCTCGGCGCAGGAGGCGACCCGTGCTCTTCTCGAGCTCCACGGCCAGCATCGCCAGCAAGAGCTGCTGGAGACACCAAGCCACATACTGTACCTCGATGCGTGGGGGGATTATGGAGAGCTCCTCGAGCGGGCCATGGAGACGATTGAGCGCTTTGGAAGGCTTTCGGAGCGGTTGGAGAACCTCGTCGCCGATGAGCAAGAGCATCGCAAGCGCGAGGACTACCTTCGCTTTCAGTTCGGGGAGATAGAGGCGCTCAAGCTCGAGGCGGATCTCGATCGAAAGCTCGAGGCCCGGGTCAAGCAGCTAGAGAACAAACAAAAGTACATTTCGGGGCTCGAGGAATCCCTGAGTCTTCTCGAGGGCGGGGAGAGCTCGGCCATGGAGAAGCTCGCCGCGGCCGCTCGAGCTCTCGATTCGATCGCTTCGATAGACCCGGCGTGGGCGGAAACGGCCGAAGGGCTCAAAGCAGCCCGTATAACGATCCAGGAAACCGGGAGAATGATATCCAGGGCGATCGCGGGAGCGGACGACTCGTCCGAGGACGTCGAAAGCCTTCAGCAACGGCTCGCCGGAATACAGCGCGCGTGCAGAAAGTACGCTCTGGACGTGATCGGACTCATCGGAAAGCGCGACGAGATTGGGCTCATCCTGAAATCGCTTCAGGACGGATCGACTGTGATCGAACAGGCGAGGCGCGAACATGAAGAGGCGAGGAAGGAGCTCCTGCCGCTCCTCGAAGAGCTGAGCTTCAGGCGCAAGAAGAGCGCGCTCCGGCTTGAACGGCATGTGACCGCGGAGCTACAAAAGCTCGGGATGAAAGGAGCGCTCTTTTCGACGAATATCGAGCGTATCGAAAATTGTGCTTTCCAAAGCAATGAAAAGAAAATAGATTTGTCGCCGAGGGGTTGGGATCGCGTCGAATTTCGGATTCGAACGAACCCCGGCGAGGAAACGCATCCCCTTTCGGAAATAGCCTCCGGGGGAGAGCTGTCGAGAATCACGTTGGTCTTGAAGAAGCTCGAAGCCGAGGAGAAGAAGATTCCGACCATCATATTCGACGAGATCGATGCCGGGCTCGGAGCGGATCTCGGAGGGGTTGTCGCCGAGCGGCTCGAAGAGCTTTCGCGCAGATATCAGATCGTGTGCATCACGCATCTGCCTCAGGTGGCCGCAAAGGCCGCTCATCACGTTCGAGTCGCGAAGCAGACGAAGGACGAACGAACGATTGCTTGTGCCCGCGTTCTCGACGGGCGGGAGCGAGTCGCCGAAATAGCGAGGATGCTCGGAGGGGAAGGCAAGCTTCGCGAGGAGCTTGCGGAGGAGCTCCTCGATAATGAACAGGGGCGCCCGTAGCTCAGCTGGATAGAGCACCAGCCTCCGGAGCTGGGTGTCGGAGGTTCGAATCCTCTCGGGCGCGCCATCTTTCAAATACAGCCGAAAAGAGCGCCACTGAACATGCGGACTGCCTTGGTAGCTTTCTTCATGGTCTGCAGTCTCGCGGCGGACGCAGCGCCGGCAACCGCTGCTCCGGGCGGAGTGCGCAGCGATTCGCTGGTAGCGATGGTGCGCTTTCTCACGGTTGATGCGTCGACAGGGGCTGCGAGAAGCAGATTTTGCTTTCGTGAGAGCGAGATCGGCGCAGTTGCGGATTCGCTCGCCGCTCGACTAGAACGGTACACCGGGGGCTCGGCCGACCGCATACCATTCACTATTCAGGATCATTACTACACGAGCGACTCCACGTTTACGGCGGAAAACATCGTTGCTCGTCTCAGCGGCACGGGGGCGCTCCCGGGTGTATTCTTGATAACTGCTCACTATGATGCGATCGCTCTGCGGACGGATGGATTCAGAGAAAATTGGAGCACGATGCCGGCGCCCGGCGCGGATGACAACGCCTCGGGTGTGGCGGGATTGATGGAGCTCGCGAGAATGCTTCCGAAAGGCGCTCTCCCATTCGACGTTCTTTTCGTTCTGTTCTCGGGCGAGGAGCTCGGATCGCTCGGGAGCGGGGATTTTGTCGCTCGCTTTGATAGTCTCTACAGCGAGGATATTCTTGGGGTTATTAATCTGGACATGATCGGCTATCGTTCAGCAGCGAGCGAGGAGAACGTTTCCGATCCGGTGCTTATTTCCGATTATCGCTCGGGATGGCTCACCGATCTCGTCGCCGAATCCGCCGCTGGATCCGCCGACATGACTGCCTTCCGCATCGCGATGCCAGGTCCATCGAATTACGACCATAAGCCATTCTGGCTCAAGCGCATCCCGGCAATAACGATCGCGGAATCCCTCACGGAGAACTACGCCATTTCGTATCCTCTCTATCATACGATTGCGGATACGCTTGGCGACGATCTGGATTTCGAATTCGCTTCGAGTCTCGCGAATGCGGCGGGGGATTTTCTCATTGGACTGGCTTCGCGAGGGGCTGAGATTGCGATCCTCCCATCGGATGTGATGCTCGTGCGGGACGCGCTGATAACGGGCGCCAGAGCTTTTCAGGCTGGCGATTCGCTGGGTGTTCTGGTTCGCGTGAGAAACATTGGCACTCAGGAGGCTCCCGCGGGCGCATCGGTGCGGCTCACGATCACGATAGAGAGCGAGGCTGGAGAGCGCAGGTTATTTTCCGATAATGTCCGCGTTCCAGAGCCTCTCAGAACCTCTGATACAGTGGTGCAGATGATGCTCGATCGTGAGCGCATGGGAGGAAACATCGTTCACGTTCGGGCTGACGTCGAAGGCATGGCCGATGATTCGAGCAATGATGCGGAGGATCTCAGCTTCAGCGTCAGCGGAGGGGGCGGCGTGATCCTGGGGCACGGCTTCAGGCCGAATCCGGTCAACGGGGCTTTCGGAGAGGCATCATTCTGCGTGAATCTGGCCAGAGAGGCGGATATCGAGATCAGCCTGTACACGCTGGAAGGGGAGCGCATCGTCGTCGCTCACGCCGGTTCACGGTGGGGAACGGATCTGCATGCCGGGCTCAATTGCCTGAGCTGCAGTTCCCTTTTCGGGAGGATCAACAAGATCGCTTCGGGCATCTATATCTACCGGGTAGTCGCGATCGAGCAGGACGGATCGATCATGCGCGCGACCGGACGGTTCGCGATCGCGCATTGACGGGTCAACGTCCACGGAAGGCGGTTCGACATGCCATTCGATTTCAGAAAACGATCGGCAAAGAGACATTCGCACATATTCGGCCGAACGAAGATCGTGCGCACGAGAGAGTACTATTACTCACTATTCACCACCCTCATGGTAAAAATTGTCCTGTTCATTTTCCTGTGGATGCTCTTCGCCTCTTGCGTCAGGATAATGCGGACGAGCTTCAGGGGCATATCCGACATTTGGCGATTTGTCCTGCCGGCGGCAGTCGTCATTATCGCAATCATATTCGGTATCCGTATCTACAAGGATATCAAGGAGCTACGAAGGTACGGCAATGAGCTGAAGGAGGCGCAAAGGGAAAAACCGGGGACTCGACTTCCGTAGACCGCGCATTTTTGCCTCGCAGTTTAACGTATCTCATTTCATGGCATGCCTTTTGCGTATTTCATGCGCGTCTTGGAGAAAATCGATTGCCATGGTAAGAACGTTTGATGAGAAAGACATCCTTTTCAAGACCTTCGCCGAGATCACAAGCCTCATAAGCTCGGGGAAGGACAACAGGATCATATTCCAGAGTATACTGGACAACGTCCTCGGTCTTCTTCCGTCAAAAAAGGTATATCTGATCCTGCTCGATAATCACCGGATCGTCAAGTATACGGGAACGATCTACGATCAAGGGAAACGCGTGGCTGTGGAAGACATGCCGGAATCGGCAGGCATCGTGAACTGGCTCCAGCGCGAATACGAGGCGTGCAAGACTCAGGACAATGTATTCAGCCTGGATCTGTCAATTCTTGCCTCGGAATTCCTGCGAGACGAAGACACTTGCAGCACGGTCATCTCGGCGCCGCTTCTCGCGAAGGACTCTCTCTTCGGCATCATAATCGCTATCAACGATACCTCGCGCCGAAGGTTTACGGAGGATGACATACACCTGTTGGCGGTTATGGCGAATCAGGCGGCGATCGCGTTCGAGAACTACGTCCTTTACAAGAAGCTCGAAGTGGAGTCGATCACCGACGAATTGACCGGCGTCTACAACTACAGATTTCTAATACGATCGATCAAGCTCGAAATGAAACGGGCGAGCAGATTCAAGTATCCGTTCTCGTTTCTGATGATCGATGTCGATAATCTGAAGGAGTACAATGACCGCAATGGCCATCTTTCGGGCTCGAGGGCGCTCCACGATATAGCCGAGGTGATCACCCAGAGCTGCCGCGAGATCGATCTGGTTGCCAAGTACGGCGGAGACGAGTTTGCGCTTCTTCTGCCGCAGACCGGGCTCGAGGGTTCGCTCCGGCTCGGGGAGCGAATGCTGGCGGCGATCAGGCGATTCAAGTTCGACGGGGTCAGGCCGGGCCTGCTCACTTGCAGCATCGGAGTAGCCGTTTACCCTGACGATGCGCACACCGTGGAGACGATCATCGAGCGAGCGGACGCGGCGCTCTATCTCGCAAAATCCCGCGGCAAGAACAGCATTCTAAGCTACAGTGAGCTCAATCTTGCGAATCCTTCTTGATAGGTTGAATCCGGGAAGGATGCGGTGTACTATGGCGGCCGAAAGATCGTCGCTGGGCTGGGCCGTCCAAGAATGATCGGGGGAGCACGGCGGTGACGGAATCGAAAGTCGGAAATGACATGGAGGTTCTATGTCTCGCTATCTCGTGACGGGAGGAGCCGGATTCATCGGTTCGAATATCGCGGAGGCGCTGGTGAAGCGCGGTGAGGATGTCGTGATTCTCGACAACCTGTCGACCGGCCATGAGGGGAACATCGCAAGCATAATGGGCGATATCACCTTCATAAAGGGGGATATCCGCGACGCAGCGGCGGTGCGGAGAGCATTGTCGGGTGTGGACTACGTGCTCCACGAGGCTGCCCTTGCCTCCGTGCCCAGAAGCATTGAGGATCCGGTTCTGGTGACGGACGTCAACGTGCGTGGAACACTCGTCGTGCTCGAGGAGTCACGCCGAGCGGGAGTTAAGCGCCTCGTCTACGCAGCTTCCTCATCGGCCTACGGTGATACGGAAACGCTTCCGAAGATCGAGAGCATGGCGCCTAGGCCGCTGTCGCCCTATGCGGCCAGCAAGCTCACGGGTGAGTACTACTGCGCCGTTTACTCGAGCGTATACAACCTTCCGACTATTTCACTCCGCTATTTCAACATCTTCGGACCACGGCAGGATCCAGAAAGCCAGTATGCCGCCGTGATACCTATCTTCGTCACGCATCTTCTTGAGGGGAAGAGGCCTACTATTTACGGGGACGGAGAGCAGAGCAGGGATTTCACATTCGTCGACAATGTCGTCAAGGCGAACGTTCTCGCCTCGCGTTGCGAGAAGGCACGCGGACAGACGGTCAATATCGCCTGCGGCGCCCACTATACGCTGAACGAGGTTTTCGCCGAGATGCAGCGGATTATTGGCAGTTCGATTTCGCCGGAGTATGCTGCATCTAGACCGGGGGACGTGAAGCACTCGCATGCCGATATCTCGGCGGCCGGGTCGCTCGTCGGTTACTCGGTTGAGGTCCCCTTCGATGAAGGACTGCGCAGAACCATCCGCTGGTATCGTGAGGTGCGCGCATAGCTTTCCGAAAGGCGTTTTTGCTTTACAGCGCGGCGCGCGAGAAGATAGGATACGGCGGGATTATTGAAAGGTGGCACCGGCATTGAAAAGCAAATTGATGCTCGTTACCGCGGCGGTTGTATTCCTGACATCGTTCGCCTCTGCGACCCTTTTCGCACAGCAGGATGTTCGCCTGCGAACGGGTGACACGGTAAGGCTCGATGTTCCGCAGCGCGATGATCTCGCACGGCTCCTCACCGTGGACACCAAGGGCGACGTGAGCCTTCCTCTGGTCGGGGCGATTCATATCGGCGGGCTCGGCATCGAAGAAGCGAGGGCCGCGATTCTCCGCTCCTTGCAGGAGCTCTACCCGAGCGTTCAGTCGATCAGCCTGAGCCTCATCGGCGAGGAGGCCCGGCGGCTCATATACGTGCAGGGACAGGTGGCGCGAGCCGGCAAATACGAGCTCGGCGGAACCCCGTCCGTGTGGGATGCGATAAAGGAAGCCGGAGGGGCTACATCGGAGGCATCGCTCGAATCGGTCCGCATCATAAGAGCGAGTGGCGAGGTGAGCACGACGACCTTCGTCAATGTCCAAGCGGCGCTGGATTCGGGCGATATCAAATCGCTTCCGACGCTCAAGCCCGGGGATACGGTGATTGTGCCCGAGCGGAACGCTACGTATACCGGCACCGGGGCCATTAACGTTTTCGGATCGGTGATGCATCCGGGCGCCTACGCCCTCACTGGGGATAGGAGACTCATCGATGCGCTGCTGGCGGCCGGCGGGCCCATAGAAGGTGCTCGGATGAGCAAGCTGACGATCATACGGCACGATCCGACGGGTGGAATGACGACGATCTCGGTCAATTTCGAGCGCTACCTGGAAACCGGTGATCTTCGCCACAATCCTCCGATACTACCGAATGACACGGTGAGCGTGCCGCGGAGCAGCTCGTTCTGGTCTACGATCGCCAGCCCGAATTTTCTCCTTGCGCTCGTATCGACGACCGCGACCGTCGCGGCGCTTATCATCTACTCGGATCGGTAGAGAGGGAACCGGCGTGGAGAACGTCAAGAAAGTAACGCCAGAAGAAGAGCATAACAGGATAAACCTTCATGCCTATTGGAAGGTGTTCTGGCGAAAGAAATATCATCTCATCATTCCGCTCGTTCTTTCGGCGATTATCGCCGTTATGGGTGTGAAGCGTTTGACCCCAATCTACGAATCGCACACGTTGCTTGCGATGGAGGACAAGAACGTTTTGTCGCCCACGATCGAGCGCTACGTTACTGAGCGCGAGGGCGGGAGCGAGTTGAGGAATCAGCAGTTTCGCTCAATGATAGAGACGCGCGTGACAAGCAGCGACTTTCTCAAGCTTGTCATCGAGGAGCTCGGGCTCCAGCGATCCGACAAGGTGCGGGCCTACGTCGAGAGCACATCGGGAAAAGAAGCTGCGGGTCTGCCGCTCGACGAGCTCGTTATGCGGCATCTCGTCGGCCTTCTCAAGGAGAAGGTGGAAGTATCAAGCCCGATGCCCGGGTTCTTCACGATAGGGGTGTACGACACCGATCCGGCAACGGCGTATATGCTTGCGGATCGTATCACGGAGACATTCATAAATGCCACTCGTCAGGATCAGATCCATGGAATAAGGCAAGCAGGCGCTTTCAGCGATGAGCAGCTTGCGATATACAAGGAAAAGCTCGACGCATCGGAGAGGGAGC
>JAQTVX010000025.1 GCA_028706585.1 Candidatus Krumholzibacteriia bacterium
CGCCCGAGTGGCGCCCTCCGGCCGGTTTTTCGGCCGGACTTTCGTTTGTTGACACGCTTCGGGCACAATCTTATACTCCAACCAATATACTCAAATCGCCTCCGTGCTTCGGGGTTCTTTCGGCGGGAGATACGCTGTGAAAGAGATAGTGCAGAAGATTCTGGAGACCGAAAAAGAGGTTCGAGAGAGCATCGAGAAGGCGCATGCGGATTCCCAGACGATCGTGCGGGAAGCCGAGAACAAGAGCTCCCAGGTCGAGGAGGGTGTGCGGGAGAAGGCGATGCACGAGGCTGCGGCGATCATGGAGCGGAAGAAGGCGGAGGCGGAGGTCGAGCGGCAGCGGCAGATCGCCGCGGCGCAGGGAGGGAGCGCCGAGCTCATAAAGAAGAAGAACGCCGCTATCAGGGAAGCGGCGGATAGCGTCACGAATCTCATTCTCGGAATCGAGCGCAAGCAGGGAAAGCTCCTGTAGTCAACGCCGGCCGCTCTTCGGGCGGTCATTTGCGAACGAGGCGCCATGATACTCGGTCCGGTCAGTCGATATTCTCTCGTCAACGCGAAGATCCGGTCGCGTATGGCGGCTATTTTGCCTCCGGACACCATCGCCCGCTGCGTGTCCGCGCGCGATCTATCGGAGTTCTATGCAACGCTGAGCGGGACGGTCTACGAGCCCGTGCTCTCCCGTCCGGAGGTTTCCCTCGATCCGCGGATCGCGGAGCGGCTTCTCATCGAGCAGGAAGTGAAGTGGCACGCCGACCTCATCAAGGACGTGCGGGATCCCGAGAAACAGCTCGTAGTGGCGCTCCTCGAGAAGTACGAGCTCGAGAATCTGAAGGCCGCTCTTCGAATACGGGAAGGCGACCGGAGCAGTGATGACCTGAAGTACCTCATTCGCAAGAATCTTCCCCATGCGCTTCCGTACCAGTCCATCGCCGAGGCCCGCACGCTGGACGAGGTGCTCCAGTACCTGGTGGCGACTCCGTACCTTCTGCCCATTCGTGGAAGCCTGGACGAGTACAAGCAGAAAGGGACGCTCTTCCCCGTCGAGATAGCGGTGGAGCTCGATTATTACCGGCGGATCAAGGCGAAGATAGATGCGCTCGGGAGGTCCGACAAACCGATCGCGAGGCGGCTCATCGGGCTCCAGATCGACATCAAGAACATCGGCTGGCTCATACGCCTCAAATTCTACTACAACATCCCGAGCGGCGACCTCATCGAATACAACATCCCGGGTGGGTATCGGCTGACGAGCGACAGGATGCGGCACGCGTTCGCGGCCGATTCGATCAAGGACGTTCTCGCCATCGCGCTGGAGCGGTCGTTCAAGCCGGCCGCCGATATAGCGAGACGGGAAGAGGAGCTGAGCAAACTCTACCTCCTCGAGATCATTCTCTGGGACTACCTCGTCCACGAAGCGAAGAAAACCTACGGCGGATTCCCATTCACGATCGGAACCGTCCTGTCGTACCTGATTCTGAAGCGCACCGAGATCATGAATCTCATCACGGTGCTGAACGGGAAAGTGCTGAAGCTCGAGAAGAGCGATATCGAAGGCCACCTGAGAACGGCCTTCTGAAGGACGGGGCCATGTTCCTGCCCGAGCGCATGGATCAGATCAACGTCCTCGTGTTCGAGAGCGAGCTCGACGCGGTCGCTAGCGCCGTCGTGCGCCTCAGCATCCTCCATCTCGTGCAGCTCGACGATCAGGAACCGTGGGCCGAAAACCTGCGCGGCTTCGATTCGGCCGACGTCCGCGGCAAGATCGAGATCCTTCGGAACCGAATCGCCGTCATCATGCGCGATCTCGGGATCGACGATGCGTCGCTCCGGCCGGGCGAGACGCTCCCCGATATATCGATGGGCGATCTCGATGAGATCGCGAAGTACGTCACCGCCCTCGAGCTGAAGCTGCAAGGCCCCATTGGACGGCGATCGGAGATCAAGAAGAAGCTCGATCGGATGGAGGCGATAGCGGGCGAAGTGGCTCCGTTTCTCGAGCTCGGTCTTCCCGTGGAGAAGGCCCCCTATTCGTTCCTCGCGATCCATTACGGCGAGGTTCGATCCGAAAACCTCGAAATTGTCAGGGAAAAGATCGCGCCTCTGGCCGCCGTCGTTTTCCCGGTCGGCAAGCGGGGCAAGAACGATCTGATCGTGCTCATCGGGCTCAAGAGCGACCGGCTCAAGCTCAAGCACATACTGAGCGAGGCCGCCTTCCAAGAGGTCGAGATCTCGAAGGATATCAAGAAGGAAGTGCCCGAAGTCACGGGAGAGCTTCACAAGCAGATCGACGAGCTCAAGGACGATCTCGCGGCGATCGGCTCGGAGCTCGCCGCCGAGCGCGACGGCAACCTATCGAAGATCACCGAGTACTACCGGTCGCTGCGCGTCGCGGCCCTGCTGCTGAAGTTCAAGAACTATCTCAAGCGAACCAAGAAGACCTACATTTTTTCCGGCTGGATTCCGGCCAGCGCGCGCAAGGACGTAGAGCGGGAGATCATGACCGCCGCCAAGGGGCGCGCGATAGTCGAGGTGCACACTCCCGAGGAGATAACCGGCGTGCAGACGGGGCGTGTGAAGGTCCCCGTGCTTCTCAAGCATCCGGCCTTTTTCAAGCCTTTTGAAATGCTGCTGTCGAGCTACGGTCTGCCCGATTACAAGGTTCTCGACCCGACGCTTTTCATGGCGCTCACGTTTCTCTTCATGTTCGGTCTGATGTTCGGAGACGTCGGGCACGGCGCCGTGCTCGTGTTGATCGGCTTGCTCCTCTACCGCCGTACGCGGGACAAGACGGACACGATGGCGCTCTTCGGGAGGCTCGGGGTGTATTGCGGCTGCTCATCGATCATCTTCGGCCTCCTCTTCGGCAGCGTTTTCGGCCTCGAGAACGCGATACCGCACCTCTGGATGAAGCCCATGAACAACGTCATGTACCTGTTCAAGGTGGCTATCTACTACGGGATCGGCGTCATAATGCTCGGGATCGCGTTCAACGTGATCAATTCGATCCGGACCAGAAACCTCAGGGCGCTCATTTTCGACCACGCGGGGCTTCTGGTGGCCATCATGTATTGGGCCGGAATCGTCGCGGTTTCCGTGTTTCTGTCGAACGAGCCCATTCCGATGAAGCTGCTCATATTCGCCATCGGCGTGCCGATGCTTCTGATCTTCCTCAGGGAGCCGATCATGGCGATCCTGACGCATCGGAAGGTGCACTTCGAATCGGGTCTCGGCATGTACGTCTTCGAGTCGATCATCGAGATCGCCGAAATCTTCACCGGGTACCTCGCGAACACGGTGTCGTTTATCCGTGTCGCCGCGTTCTCGCTCGCCCACGTCGGGCTGTTTATTGCGGTCTTCAGCCTCGCCGATATGGTCAGAGGCGCGAGCGGCGGCGCGATCTACGCCGTGCTCATTCACGTTCTCGGAAACGTCGGAATCATCGCGCTGGAGGGACTCATCGTCACGATCCAGGCGATCCGTCTCGAGTACTACGAGTTCTTCGGGAAGTTCTTTGTCAGCGGGGGCGTTGCTTACAAACCACTCGGCATCAACGCGCAGTTGAGCCGGGAAGAATGAAAGGAGAAGGCATGTCCGATCAGGAATCACGCAGGAAACGGATGAAGCGATTCATCACCCTGTCGTCCGCCGCGGTGTTCGTTACGGTTGTTCTCGTCTTTCTCATCAACCTTGCGAGCGCCGTGTCCGACGTGAAGGGACAGCAGGCGTCGAACGCGCGCGTCGAGAATGCGGCCGCCGCGCAGGTCGCCAATGTCGAACCCGCCAAGGGTGCCCCGGGAACGCAGGGACCCGTGACGGGATGGGGATTCCTCGCGGCTGCGCTGGCGACGGGATTCGGCTGCCTAGGCGCAGGCATAGCCGTGGCGTACGTGGGCTCGGCCGCCCTCGGAGTCATCGGGGAGAAGCCGGAGCTCACCGGCAAGGCGCTCATCTACGTCGGTCTCGCGGAAGGAATCGCGATATACGGTCTGATCATAGCGATCATGATCCTCACGAGAATCTGAGGTCCGGAAATGAAGTTCTACGTGATCGGTGATGAGAGCACGGTGACGGGTTTCGGGCTCGCGGGCGTTCAGGGCGAGATGGTGGAGACCGCCGACGAGGCGCGCGAGGCTCTGGGCAAGGCGTTCGCGTCGAGCGATATCGGCATCATCATCGTGACGGAGAAGATCGCGGCCCAGCTCCGCACGGAGATGGAAGAGTACGTCTTCGGGCGGACATTTCCGCTCATCATCGAGATTCCCGACAGGACGGGGCCGATGGAGGGCCGCGTTTCCATACGACAGCTGGTGCGATCGGCGGTCGGAATCAATGTCTGAGGTGGAGTCGAACATGCAAGGGAGCAGGAACGTTGACTGAAAAGGATTCCGTCGACAGGATCTGCGAGCAAATCATGGCAGACGGGGCGAAAGAGGTCGAGTCGATCATCGACAAGGCCAGGCGCACCGCGGCCGAGATCATGGCCAAGGCGGAAGACGAGGCGAAGAAGGTGGGGGAGCGGATCGTCGAGGAAGCCGCGGAAAAGGGAGAGCTCGCGAAAAAGCGCGCCCTCTCGAGCGTGAGCCTGGAGGTGCGGCGCATCAGGCTGAAGGCCCGCGAGGAAGTCGTGACGGTGGTGATGGACCAGGCGCACGCGGCGATCGACGCGGCCCGTAAACGCTCCGACTATCCGAAGGTGCTCGCCGGGCTCGTCGTCGAAGGGCTGCGCGCTCTCGGCGGCGAGGAGTTTGTGGTTCACGCCGATGCGCGCGACGTGGGGCTCCTCGAGTCCGCCGTGTTCCCTGCGGTCAGGGACGCGATGAAGAGCGAGGGACGCGCGGTGAAGGGAATCGAGGCGCGGCCTCTTCCCGGCTCGACTGCGGGCGGTGTCCAGGTGGGCGTGCCCGGGGGAAACGTCGTATACGACAACACGTTCGAAGCGCGCATCTACCGGTTCAGGGATAACGTGAGGGCGATCATATTCGATGAAATATTCTCCTCGGAGGACAAGGTAGAGTAATCGGAGGGCCTCATATCGGGTCGGATAGAATGGTGAAGATTTCAAAGAAAGAGGAATCCTGCCGTGCTTGAGATCATTGGAAAGGTACACAAGATCATCGGCCCAGTCGTGCAGGCGAGAGGAATCGTCAACGCGAAGATGCTCGATCTCGTGGAGGTCGGCGAGGATCACCTCGTGGGCGAGATCGTGAAGCTCGAGGGGGAACACGCCGCCATCCAGGTGTACGAGGACACGACCGGCCTCGCCCCGGGATCGAGCGTGTACAGCTCGGGCCTGCCGCTTTCGGTGGAGCTGGGCCCGGGGCTTCTCGGCACGATCTACGACGGCATCCAGCGGCCGCTCGAGGTCATCCGCGACAGCTCCAACAGCGTGTATATCCAGAAGGGCATCCATGTTCCGCCCCTGGGCCGGGAGAAGAAGTGGGATTTCAAGCCCGGCATCGAGAAGGGAGCGAAGGTCGAGGGTGGAGAGATCATCGGGAGGCTTCAGGAGACGGCGTTCATCGAGCACCGCGTCCTGGTTCCTCCCGACGTGAAGGGTACGGTCGCGTGGGTGGCGAAAGAAGGCTCATACACGATCGATGAGACCGTGATGCGCGTGGCGGCCGCCTCGGGGGCCGAGACCGAGGTGAAGCTCTTTCAGCGATGGCCGGTGCGGAAAGCGAGGCCGTCGAGGGGGCGGCTGCCGTTGAGGCTGCCGCTCATAACGGGGCAACGCGTCATCGATACCCTGTTCCCACAGGCCAAAGGCGGAACGGTCGTCGTGCCGGGCGGTTTCGGCACCGGCAAGACGATGATCCAGCACGCGCTCGCGAAATGGTGCGACGCCGACATCATCGTGTACATCGGCTGCGGCGAGCGCGGGAACGAGATGACCGACGTGCTGATGAGCTTCCCGGAGCTCATCGATCCGCGGACCAAGCGGCCGCTCATGGAGCGCACGATCATGATAGCCAACACGTCGAACATGCCCGTGGCGGCGCGCGAGGCGTCCATCTACACGGGGATCACGCTCGCGGAGTACTACCGCGATCAAGGCTATCACGTGGCGATCATGGCCGATTCGACCTCGCGTTGGGCGGAGGCGCTGCGGGAGCTCTCCGGACGAATGGAAGAGATGCCCGCGGACGAGGGCTTCCCCGCGTACCTCCCGACGAGGCTCGCCGAGTTCTACGAGCGCGCCGGCATGTTCGAAACGCTCTGCGGCTCGGAGGGCTCGATCAGCATCGCGGGGGCCGTCTCGCCGCCGGGGGGCGATTTTTCGGAGCCGGTGACGCAGCATACCAAACGCTTCGTCCGCTGCCTGTGGGCGCTCGATAGGCAGCTCGCGAACGCCCGCCACTACCCTGCGATCTCGTGGCTCGACAGCTACAGCGAGTATGTCGACGAGATCGCCGATTGGTGGCAGGAGCGCTCGGGAGGCGAATGGATGGACCTCAGGCACCGGATCATGGATCTGCTCCAGCAGGAGGGGAAGCTCCAGCAGGTCGTCAAGCTCGTCGGCCCCGACGTGCTTCCCGATACCCAGCGCATCATTCTGGAGACGTGCGAGATGTTCAAGAACGCGTTTCTCCAGCAGAACAGCTACGACAAAGTCGACATGTACTGCACGCCGGAGAAGCAAATCAAGATGCTCCGCGTCATTCTCGATTTCTACAAGCTGGGTCTCGAGAACATCAAGAAGGGCGCGAACATTCACCAGCTCAGGAAGCTCGAGGTCCACTCGGATATCATGAGGATGAAATTCTCGGTCTCGAACGACGAGATCGGGAAGATCGATACGATTAGAGAGAAGCTGCACAAATCCATGCAGCAGGTCGCTGAGATGTACGAATGAGAAACGGTGACGGCATGAAGGAAAACAAGCTCATGGAGGGGAGAGAGTACATCGGGATCAGCCAGGTGACCGGTCCCCTCGTGTTCGTCAAGGGAATCCACAACGTCGGTTTCAATGAGCTCGCGGAGGTCGTCGACTCGAGCGGGCACGTGCGCCTAGGCATGGTGCTCGAGGCGAGCGACGGCGCGGCGGTGATCCAGATCTTCGAGGGGACCTCCGGCCTCTCGATCCCCGATACGCGCGTGCGTTTCCGGGGCGAGCCGCTCATGTTCGGCGTCGGGAGCGAGATACTCGGCCGCGTTTTCAACGGTATCGGACAGCCGATCGACGGCGGACCACCTCCGATGATCGAAGAGATGATGGACGTGAACGGGCTTCCGATCAATCCGACGGCCCGCGAGTACCCGCGCAAGTGCATCCAGACGGGGATATCCGCGATCGACGGCATGAACGCCCTCGTGCGCGGGCAGAAGCTGCCGATCTTCAGCGGCACGGGGCTTCCGCACAACAAGATCGTCGCCCAGATCACGCGGCAGGCGAAGATCGTGGGAGAGGACGTGCAGTTCGCCATTGTCTTTGCGGCGATGGGGATCAAGCATGACGTTTCGCGCTACTTCGTGAGCAACTTCGAGGCGTCCGGCGTTCTCGAGAAGGTGGTCTTTATATTGAATCTGGCCGACGATCCGTCGGTCGAGCGCATGGTGACTCCGCGCGTGGCGCTCACGGCGGCGGAGTACCTGGCATTCCACGAGAACATGCACGTTCTCGTCATTCTCACCGACATGACGAACTACTGTGAATCTCTCCGCGAGATATCGACGGTTCGCGAGGAGATCCCGAGCCGCAAGGGCTATCCCGGCTACCTCTACAGCGACCTGTCGAGCATCTACGAGCGCGCTGGAATGGTCAAGGGGTTCAGCGGGTCGATCACCCAGATGCCGATTCTAACGATGCCTAACGACGACATCTCGCACCCGGTACCGGACCTCTCGGGGTACATCACGGAGGGGCAGATAGTCCTCGAGCGCGAGCTCGATCAGAGGAACATCTATCCGCCGATAGCGGGGCTTCCTTCGCTCTCGCGTCTTATGAAGGACGGGATCGGCGAGGGCATGACGCGGGGCGACCACGCGCACATCGCGAGCCAGCTCTTCGCCGCGTACTCGCACGTCAAAGACGTCAGGGCGCTGGCCGCGGTCATCGGCGAGGAAGAGCTCACGCCGCTCGACAAGGTATATCTCGATTTCGGCAACCGCTTCGAGCGGGAGTTCCTGAGCCAGGGAGAATACGAGGACAGGAGCATCTTCCAGACCCTCGACATAGGCTGGAAGGTGATTTCCTACCTTCCGAAGGAAGAGCTGCACCGCATCTCCGAAGAAGAGCTCAACAAGTACTACGGGAAGTAGCGTATGGCGCGGTATGAACTGGCCCCGACAAAGACGAACCTCATGAAGGTCAAGCGCGACCTGGCCTTCGCCAACGAGGGCTGGGAGCTCCTGGATCAGAAGCGCAAGATTCTGGTCGTCGAGCTCATGGGGCTCATCGATAGAGCGGTCGAGGCGCAGGAGAAAGTGGAGACGAGGCTCGGGCTCGCATTCAAGGCGCTCGATCAGGCGATGCTCCGGATGGGGCGCCGGGATCTGACGCTCGTCGCCCTCGGCGTGCACATCCGTTCCGACATCAAGTTCTCCGAGCGGCGCGTCATGGGCGTGTCGATTCCCAAGGTCACCGTGGATTTCGACGACAAGTCGCCGTACGTGGCGGCCGTCGAGAGCAGCATCTGGCTCTCCGAGGCGAACGTCCGCTTCCGCGAGGTTCTCAAGCTCATCGGGACGCTGGCCGAGGCCCGCATCTCGCTCATGCGTCTATCGCGCGAAGTGGCGAAAACGATTCGCCGCGTCAACGCGCTCGAGAAGGTATTTATTCCCGACTACGAAGAAACGTTGAACTATATCATCATGTCCCTCGAGGAAATGGATCGGGAGGCGTTCTTCATAAACAAACTCATCAAGAATCACCTTCAGAAGAGGAAAGAGGCTACCCCATGACGAACGAGGTGAAGCCGATAAGCAAAGCGCTGCTCTACGTGGATGGCAGCGAATCGTCGATCACGGCCGCCCAGTACGCGATCGTCCTCTCCAAGAAGTACGGATTCTCCCTGAAAGCGATCTATGTGGTGAACGACACCCTGCTAACGGAGCTTCTCGGGGCGAAGGTGTTCGTGAAGATGGAGAAGATGGACTACGAACGCGACCTCGAGGAGGACGGGAAACGTTACCTCAATTACGTGGTCAAGCTCGGCGAGAGGAAAGGCGTCAAGGTCCAGACGGCTCTCCGCAAGGGGATCGTCCACGAGGAGATATCCCGGGAGGTCGAGGAGTCCGAGTGCAGCCTCCTCATCCAGGGAGAGCTCGGCGAGGTGCTGAGCCTTCGCGATTCATTCTACGAGGAGGGGGAGCGCATCTTGAGAAAGGTGAGCTGCGCCGTTCTCGTCGTCAAGAACAAGAAGAACGTCGACTGGTTGTACGACTCGATCTAGATAGGCCGGAGCGGGCGCGGAGGGCAAACGAAGCGCTTGCCAAGAGGCCTTGAGTTGGTTATTTTACCCGAATATTGAACGGCTGCCCGGGGGCGTTCCCGAGGAGGCACGGAGATGAAGCTGACAGACTATGTTGCGCCTGAGCATGTGAAGATCGATCTCGAAGGCGGGAACAAGGAAGAGATTATCGAGGAGCTCGTGTCCCTTCTCGTCGAGACGAGCGACGTCAGCGACGCCGACGTCATCTATGAAGCCGTGATGAAGCGGGAGCGCGAAGGATCGACCGGCCTGGAGAAGGGCGTGGCGATTCCGCACGCGAAATCCGATGCGGTCAAGGGGCTCAGCGTCGTGATCGGCGTTTCGCGCGAAGGCGTTGATTTCGAGGCGCAGGATGGGAAGCCGTCGCATCTGTTTTTCCTCATGGTCGCTCCGACGTCAGAGTCGGGCCCTCACGTGCAGGCCATCGCCAAGATCGTCAAGATGATAAAGCTCGATAAATTCCGGAAGAAGCTGATCGAGGCGAAGAAGCCGGCGGACGTGGTCGATGCGATTGCCCGGGTCGAAAACGGCGAGGGCGAGGAAATATAGCGCGGAGGGCCGCTCCATGTGCCGTCGCGCTTTTTCCATCAGAGCCGCAGATCCTCCCGCCGGGGTAATCCCGTTCATCGATACATCAGGATGAAAGAGCATTCCACCGATAGGGTAGTGGGCTACTTCGGCTTCCCGCGGCGGCGCATTCTCCGAGAGGCGCGCGAGAGGTTCGGCTCCGCGCTCCCGCTCGTGGATCTCGACGTCGATCTCGGAGCCGGGGATTCGCTGGTTCTCCCCGCGACGACGTGCCGCATCATCGCGAACATCGTCGATAACGCGGTTCACCTGGGACCGCGGCTCGCCGCGGTCGTCGCGTCCGTCGGAGAGGAAAAGTGCGACCGCGGGCGGCACGCGGCGTATCTGCTCGCTCGTATGGGTTTCACGGTCATCGAGTCGCGCTTTCCAGCGGAGGAGCTCGAGGACCGGCCGCTCGTCTATGCGCGCGCGCGTCTTCCGCTGAGGGAGAAGATCGACCGGATCATGGCCACCGTCGTGGATCCGGCGGCGCCGGCGCAGGGCCCCGTCTCCTGCTCGCCGACTCACGGCTTCTGGGGAGTTCCCCCGCACGATCCGCGGATACTGGATCTCTTTCCGGAGACGACACACGTCTACGGGTGGGTGCGCTGCGTCGAGGCGGGGCGCCCCTCCGACGTGGAGCTCGAATGCCTCGTGGACGAGGGGGTGCCGACCGTCTTTTTCACTCAGAGCTTCTGTGCGAAACAGGACCTTGCCCACCACCTCGCCGAGAAACACCGCGGGCTCGCGATTGATTGCCATCGAGAGATAAACGATTCCATACTGGCGAAGGTCGAGGCGTTCGTGAGGTTGTCATGATCCGGGAGGATCGCGCGTGAAGATCGCCGACTGCGGAAGCACGTGGACGAAGATTCTGGACCTCGACTCCGGCGCGCTCGAGATCGTCACGACAAAGGAGCTCGTGCGGCGCAAGGACGCCCTCTACGATGTCGCCACGGGGCACTGCGGCCGCGGCCGGTGCAAGGAGTACCGGAACGAGCTCATAGCTCTGGCCGAAGGAGGGCTCGCGCTCGTCGGCGACGAGGACTTTTCCCTTGTCGACGTGGGCGGGCGGGATATAAAGTTTGTCCGGTTCAAAGGGAGAAAGGTCGAGAAGCTCGACTGGAACCTTGCATGCGGCTCGACGACGGGGGCCACGCTCGAGCTGCTCGGCGGCTATTACGACATCGATTTCTCGGCGCTCTCGCCGTCCGATCGATGGGTGAACGTCACCTGCGGCGTATTCGGCATGGAGCGCGTGCTGGAGCAGATCTCGCTCGGGACTTCTCCAGAGGAGAGCATCGCGATGTTTCTCCACGGCCTGGTGCGCAACGTGATTGATTTTGTCGGGAGGCCCGCGCATTTCTACCTTTCGGGAGGCTTCTGCGAGAACCCGTGCTTCGTGCGGACCGCCAAGCGCTACTCCAGCGTGTCGCCCCTCGGAAGAACGGTTCTTCTAGAAGGATTGAAGAAGGTGCTCGAATGAATGCTATCAATGCACGTCCCACGCGGCTTGCCGCGGCGCTGGCCCTGTGCTTTCTCGCAGCGCTTCCGTCCGTGTCATGCCGCTACATGGAGCGCGCTTCGCCGTCCAGTCTCGAACCGGAGCGCGGGACGGCGGACTCCAGCCTCGCGGTCGCGGCCCGGTTCGTCACCGAGGCTGACGACGTTCCCGGCTTTTTCACGGGGCAGATGAGCGACAGCGGAATCGTGGCCGTCCGCGTCACGGTCCGCAACGACGGCCCCGGCCCGGTTCTCATACACGATGCAAATGGATTCGAGGCAGGGCCCGGCTTCGATGGATTCGCGCTCACCGCGAACGGGCTCAGATGTCTTCCGCTCCATCCGAGGGAAGTTCTGGCCAGGCTGCTGGGGGAAAAGAAGGCGCAGCGCTACCGGAAGCACAGCCCCTTCGGCCTTGCAACCTCTGCGCTCTTTCCTCCCATGGCCGTCTATCTCGCTTACGGCGAGGCGGATATCGGAAGATTCTACCGGCCCCTATCCGGCAAGTCGCTCTATCCGGCCCTCGAGGACGGCATGTTCGAGCCGGTGCGCGTCGAGTCCGGCGCGGAGCGCAGCGGATATCTCTATTTTGCGATTCCGAGGGAGGCCAGGCGCGATTCCTGCGAGCTGATCACGCGGGCGTGCACTCCGGTTGGAACCCCGTATTCGCTGCGCGGTTGTGAGTTCGTCTTTTCGCGCGATGAGCTGCCGTTCATGCAGCCGACCAGGGTGGCGGTGACTGACGAAGGGCTGGTAAAGCCGCCGAACTCCTGCGAAACCCCGTATGGATTCCTTTTTGCCGTTGCGAACGATGCGACCACTGGCGATAGGGGTTTGTACCTCGCCAGGGTGCGCTCGCTCGATCCGGAGTCCGATTCCCTGTGGACGCTCGTGACGCCGATCACATCGAAGGCGGCTTCGATCGCCGATGCGTCGTGCATCGGATCCCTGTCGGCGTGCGCGATCAATTTCAAATCGAAATCGAAGGTTTACCTCATGCAGTGCGCGGAGGCGCCGGACGTTTTCGAGGAACAGGGCTTCTCACGGGCGATACGGCACGTGTTCCTGTACAGCGGCGGCGCATTCGTCGTCACCGAGGACGGTTTCTGCCATCCGTACGACGGCAGCTCGCATTCCTGGGGCCACGGCGTGAAGCTCGGCATCGACGTCGACGACACCGCCCTGCTGGGCGATTTTGTCTTCGCGTTCCTCAAGAACAGAGATATCAACATATGCAGCGCCTTCGGCGGCGCGGCGCTCGCCCGCGTCGAGCAGCACAGGCTGGAGCGGCGCGTGCACACCGTGATCGGCCTGCTCGACGGCGACCTCGTGCTGCTGGCGAGGGGCAGGGCGACCTGCGGGGATACCATTTCCGTTTTCAACGGCGATGCGAGGGCCGAGACCCTCGGCGTTGCCCTGCCGGGCAGGGTGGGTGCGGCTTCTACCGACGGGTCGAGTCTCATTGTGCAGCTCGAAGAAGGCACGGTTGCGAGAATCCTCCGCGGGCCCCAAGGCACGCTCGACGTTACCGAGGTCGGGTATCTTCCGTTCAAGGCGCGCGCGATCAAGACCGCCTCGCACGGGTTCATCGCCATCGGGGAGACCGGCGCTTTCTCGATCGGTTCGATCGACTCCGTGAGCCCCGGTAGCGTTCGTATGGTCGAGGTCTCCGTGAAGGTTCAGTGAGGCAGCCTGGAGGCGCGTCGCATGGAGCGCAGGATCGTCACCATTGACGAGATCATTGCGACGTTCTCGTCGCATGTTTCCGAGCATTACCCCTCGCCGAAGGATTTCAGACGCAACTTCGACATGCTCCTCAAGGGGAAGCGCGAGCGCGCCGACGGAGGCGCCTACTCCGTGTCGCTCGAGAGGAACGTTGTTTTCCTGAGCAGCCTGGTGTCGGAGGGGGATGCCCTCATCGAGAGGTTTCTGAAGACGGATTCAGGCGAGGAGCCGGGAGAAGGCGGCGTGACCGCGGTTCTCGAAGGGATTGAAAAGAAGGCGCACGAGAGAACCGCCCGGCTGCACGGGGAGGCCTTCGTCGAGGGAAGGCTGGGCCGGTTCGAGGAGCTGCGCGCCGATCGCGCGGCGGGCGGGGCGGCGTACGTCGACAAGCTCGAGTTCAACTACCGCTACCTCATGACGATGAGGATTTTCATGTTTGAATTCGTCTCTATCCTCGCTGCCGTACGCTCGCAGTACTCCATCGCCGCGGAAGTCGATGCCGCGCGCAAGATAAAAAGCCATCTCGAGCTCACGGCGCACTACTATCTTGGGAACGTTACCGTGGATGGGTCGGGTGGCATGAAGGCGGGTGAGGGGGAGCATCCGGGCTAGAGGCTCGATGGGCGATTCTTTTGCTTGAAAGTGCGCCCTTGTTCAGGTAGGCTCCGCCCTACCATCCAAAAACGCCGAGTCTACACAGGAGCCAGAGCGAATGGCTCACTTGCGGAAAGGAGCAGGCGTGCAGTCGAAAGTGCTCGCAATCACCGGAA
>JAQTVX010000026.1 GCA_028706585.1 Candidatus Krumholzibacteriia bacterium
GGTGCCCGATGTCTTCGTCGTAGGTTACGGGCTCGATTTCATGGAGCGATACAGGAACCTCGCATATATTGCCGAGCTCCTTCCCGGCGCGGTCCTGGAGGAGCCGGCACGGACGGCGGCCCTGAAGGAAGAAAGGGCGCCCGTGAAACAAAATCCCTGATATGGACAAAGCCCTGCTTTTGCATTATTTTCCAGAAAGAATGGATACGGATAGATATGACGGATGACCCTCAGAAGAAAGACAAGCCCCGCGGGGAGCCGCAAATGCCGAAGAGGTGGCCCTCGCCCAACGCCGTGCCCGGCCCGCCGCGAAGCTCGCGATCGATGGCGCTCTGGATCATGGTCCTCATTATCATGTTCATGGCAGTCATGTTCTTCCACTCGGGCAAGGAGCACGAATGGCCGCTGACGTACACGCAGTTCATCAAGCAGATCGACAAGGGAAACGTGGCGCAGATAAAGATCAAGGGGCTCGAGGTCAAGGGAAAGCTCGTCAGCGAGATAGTGATTCCCATGGGGAACTCGGATGCGACGATATCGAGCTTCCGCGTTATCCTGCCAGCTGAGGACAAGGACCTACCCGAGAAGATATGGGCGAAAAATCCCGACGCGCAGGTCGAGGCCGAGCTCCCGGGTGGGGGCCTCTGGGCCAAGACGCTCTTCACGGTGCTTCCGCTTGTCGCGATACTCGTTGTGTGGCTGGTTCTCATGAGACAGATGCAGTCGGGCGGCAACAAGGCTTTCTCATTCGGCAAGAGCAAGGCAAAGATGATCGACGGCAGCATGCCGCGCGTGACCTTCGCCGATGTGGCCGGCGCCGATGAAGCGAAAGAGGAGCTCGAGGAGATCATCCAGTTCCTCCGCGACCCGAAGAAATTTCAGAGGCTCGGCGGACGGATGCCGAAAGGCGTCATCCTCCTCGGACCGCCCGGCACTGGAAAAACGCTGATCGCGAAGGCCGTCGCCGGCGAGCCGGGTGTGCCGTTCTTCAGCATGAGCGGCTCTGATTTCGTGGAGATGTTCGTCGGCGTCGGCGCGAGCCGCGTCCGCGACCTGTTCGACAAGGGAAAAAAGCACGCCCCCTGCATCCTCTTCATCGACGAGCTCGACGCGGTGGGACGCCACCGCGGCGCCGGCCTGGGCGGCGGGCATGACGAGCGCGAGCAGACCCTGAACCAGCTCCTCGTCGAGATGGACGGCTTCGAGACGAACGAGGGAGTCATCCTGCTGGCCGCGACGAACAGGCCCGACGTGCTCGATCCGGCTCTGCTCAGGCCCGGGCGCTTCGACCGGCGCATCGTCGTCGACATGCCCGATCTCAGAGGCCGGCTCGGCATATTCAAGGTGCACACGCGCAAGGTGCCGCTCTCCGATGACGTCGATCTCGAGACGCTCGCCCGCGGCACGCCGGGCTTCTCGGGCGCCGATATCGCGAACATGGTGAACGAGGCGGCGCTGCTGGCGGCCCGACGCGACCGGGATCAGGTCGTGATGGAGGATTTCGACGAGGCAAAGGACAAGACGATGCTCGGCCCGGAGCGCAAGAGCCGCATCATGAAGGAAGACGAGCGGCGCATGAGCGCCTACCACGAGGCGGGACACACGGTCGTCGGCATGCACCTGGAGCACGCGGATCCGCTCCATAAGGTCAGCATCATCCCGCGGGGAAGAACCGGTGGGGTCACCTCGTTTCTCCCGTCGGACGATCGACTCGAGGTGTCCCGGGAATGGTGTCTCGATTTTCTAACGATATCGCTCGGCGGACGCGCCGCGGAGGAGATCATTCTCAAACGGATCGGAACCGGCGCCCAGGACGACATCAAGCAGGCCTCCAAGCTCGTACGCAAGATGGTCATGCAGTGGGGCATGAGCGACGCGATGGGACCGATCTCGTACGGAGACCAGGAGGAGCAGATCTTTCTCGGCAAGGAGATCGCCGTGCGCCGCGACTACAGCGAGCAGACGGCGCGGGAAATCGACGAGGAGGTCCGCAAGATCGTGGACCAATGCTACGAGAGAGCGCAAAGGGTGCTCACCGACCATACGGACGAGCTCCACAAGGTCGCCAAGGCGCTCCTCGAGCGCGAGACTCTGGATGCCGAGGACATCAAGATCCTGCTCAACAACGGAGTGCTTCCTCCCATCAAGAGAAACTCCGCCGGCGGCAACGGCGCCGCGAAGCCATCGGAGAATACCGGAGAACCAAAGGATCCGTCGGGGAACTAGATCCCCGCGGCTCGCTTCCTGGATGCACCTCTATAGAACGCTGTAAACGATGCACTATCCCCTCCGCTTGATCGCATCGCGCCAGCCCAGATCGCTGGCCCGCACCCTGACCGAAGCCGGCGTCGATCCGCAAGGTATCGAGATCCTCTGGAGGAAGGCCGACGTGATCGTTCTGCGCGTCGACCACGTCCCGGCGCCAGTCGCGAACATCGTGAAGCAGCAGCTCCTATCGATCGGAGGCGACGCCGCGGTGCACCGCGACGTGATCACGGGCGGCCCCTCCCGATCGAGCGTCTACATCATCGGCGACCGGAACAGGCTTTCTCAACTCCCCGCGAAGCTCGCGCGACAGCCCTTCGGACTGGCCGAGCTCGGCGCCGGGATCGAGCGCATGATAGCGACGATCGAACGTCCGCCGATCTTCGTGCCCCTTCCCCACGGCCCGGGGCTCGATCTGTCGGCCGGACCGGTGGCAATGGGCGTGCTCAACGTCACGCCGGACAGCTTCAGCGATGGAGGCGCCTACCTCGATCCGGGCGCCGCGTACGAGCGAGCCATCGCCATGGTCGAAGAAGGCGCCGGCATCATCGACATCGGCGGCGAATCGACTCGCCCCGGCGCGGTCGGGGTGAGCTCCGAGACGGAGTTCAATCGCGTCATGCCCGCCCTTCGAAGGATCGCAAGCTCGATTGCCGTTCCGATCTCCATCGACACGCAGAAGGCCACCGTGGCGCGCGCGGCGATCGAAGCGGGCGCATCCATCATCAACGACGTGAGCGGCCTCCAGCACGATCCCGCCATGATCGGGACCGCCCGCGAGACCAGAGCGGCCGTGGTCGTCATGCACATGCAGGGCAGACCGGAAACGATGCAGTCCGATCCGTGGTACAACGACGCAACCGGCGAGATCATTTCCTGGTTCGAGGAGCGCCTCGCCGAGCTCGCCTCCGGCGGCGTCGATCGGGACAAGATAATCGTTGACCCCGGGCTCGGTTTCGGGAAAAGATTGGAAGACAATCTGAAGATCCTGAACGAGATCGGGGATCTTCAGGGTCTCGGGTTGCCCCTTATGATCGGTCACTCGCGGAAGTCGTTCATCGGCAATGCCACGGGGCGCGGCTCGGACGAACGCCTCGCCGGAGGATTCGCGGCACTGGCGAAATGCCTCGCCGGGGGCGTGCGGATCGTCCGTGTCCACGACGTCCGCGAAACGGTCGATTTTCTCAGGGTCTGGCGCGCGATAGAGAACGCAGGGACAAAAGCATGAGCCTATTTCATCTCAACCTGACGATCGATATTCTCGACATTATCATCGTCGCCTTTCTCTTCTATCGGCTTTTCCTTCTGATCAGGGGAACGAGAGCGGCGCAGATGTTCATCGGGCTGTTTCTCCTCATCATCGTCTCGTTCATCGCACGCTGGCTCAACATGAACGCGTTGAACTGGATCCTGTCGAGCCTCAAGACCGTCTGGGTGATCGCCTTCGTGATCCTCTTCCAGCCGGAACTGAGACGGGCTCTCTCGCTCCTCGGCCAGAACCGCATCCTCGGATACTTCTTCAAAGTCGAGGAATCGAGCACCGTGGGCGAGATCGTCAAGGCGTGCCACCAGCTCACCCAGAGCGGTTTCGGAGCGATCATCGCGATCGAGCAGAACATCGGCCTTCGCAATTACATCGAAACCGGCACGCCCATAGACGCCCAGGTCACATCGGAGCTCCTCGTAACGATCTTCACGCCGACGAGCCCGCTCCACGACGGCGCCGTCATCATCGAGAAGAACCGGATAGTGGCGGCAGGCTGCATTCTCCCCTTGTCCCAGAATCCACGCCTCGCCAAGTCTCTCGGCACGCGGCACCGGGCCGGCCTCGGGCTCTCCGAGGAAAGCGACGCCGTCGTCGTCATCGCCAGCGAGGAAACCAGAACCATATCGCTCGCCGTCGGCGGCAAGCTCAAGCGCAAGCTCGACATCAACACCCTTCGCAACGACCTCGTCGGCATGAAAGGCATCAAGGTCGAGGAAGCGATTTCGCCATCCTGACGCCCGAGCTCCCCCAGATACGGGCGGCAGAGGAGTGACGGCCCTGCACCGCCCCGCTACCGCCTCACCACCGACCGGCACTCCCGCCGCCGCCAAAGAGACAATGCCCGCATGACGGCAAAATGGATGCCCGATTTCCCACCGGGCGGCGCGATCTCTTATTGGGATGAATTCGAAGGTATTGCGTGATTGTTCGTGGGCGGGGCGCCGCGTGCGCGAACGCCAGTCCCGTAAACGGCGTTGCCGCATCGCAGCCGCCGTTACCGCTTGATCTTGCCCACGGCGACGAGCTCTTCGATATAGGAGACGACGTTCTGGTCGAATTTCTCGCTCTGCTTCTTGAGCTGCACGATGCTCTCCTCGAGCGAGTACGCGCGGCGATATGGACGGTCGCTGGTCATCGCGTCGAAGCTGTCGGCGACGGCCACGATGCGGGCACCCAGCGATATCTCGTTCCCCTTGAGATGGTCCGGGTAACCTTTTCCGTCGAGCCGCTCATGGTGATGGCGGACGAGATCGCATGCCGCCTCGAGGAATTTCATATTCTTGATGATGTTGGCGCCGACCTCTGGATGGCTTCTGACGATCTCCCACTCCTGCTCGGTGAGCTCGCCGGGCTTGTTTAGAATGTTCTCGTACACGCCGAGCTTTCCGATATCGTGCAGCGCCGCCCCGAAACTCACTATCTCGATGTCGCGTTTCGACAGTCTCATCGCCTCAGCGATCATTTTCGCGTATTCGGCGACACGGTCGGTGTGGCCGCGCGTGCAGGCGTCCTTCGCTTCAATGGTCGACACGAGCACCTTGATCGTCGAGAGGTACGTCGACTGGAGCTCCATGTAGAGTCGAGAGTTCTCGAGACCGGTCGCCGCGGACGTGCATATCGACCTGAAAAGATCTATCTCGTCGGATGCATAATCCTGGCAGTTGACCTTTGCCCCTATGAACACCATGCCGAGGAGGCTGGACTTCACGACAAGCGGATAGCCGTAATCGAAGCCGAAGCGAATCATGTAGTCGGCCTCGCGCTTCGCGTCATCCGGGCAACCTTCGTCAGACAGCTTGATGATGTCTTGCTTGCCGAGGAGGAACCTCGAGAGGCCGATCTCGCGGGAGAGCCTTACCGATTGGAGCACCGTCTCCGACACGCCGCTCCCTCCGATGTAGGAGAGGTAATCGTCGGCCTCGTTGAACGCATAGAAGAGTCCGACCGAGCTCACGCCCAGCTGCCCGACGACGGTGAGACAGAACACGTGGATGAGCTCCTCGGGGTCGCGGAGCCGGTTGAGATCCTGGCTGAGGCCGAAGAGCGAGCGCATATCCAGAACCTTCTTCTTGAGCTCCCTGTTGATGCGCATATAGTCGGCCTGCCCGCGCTGCACCTGATCCTCGAGCATGAGATTCTGCTCGCATAGATTCTTCTTGCGATGCGCCTGCGCGAGGTGATTTTCGATCTTTGCGTGAATTTCCTTGAGGGAAAAAGGCTTCTTGATGTAATCCTGGGCGCCGGCGTGCAGCCCCCGAAGCATCGAGTCCTGGATCGAGTTGGCAGAGATCATGATCACGGGCACATCGCGGTGTATATCGCGCGCCCGGATTTCGTCGCAAACCTGGAAACCGTCCTTTTTCGGAAGCACAACATCGAGGACTACGAGGTCCGGCGCGAAGCTGTCGTACGCGGCCAGCGCCTGCTCCCCGTCGGCGGCCGATTCGATGTCGTAGCCTCTGCTCCGCAGGGACTCACTGAGTATTTCAATGACGTTGGGATCGTCATCTACAAGCAGTATATTGCCGCTCACGTGATGCCTTTCTATCAGGATGCCGTTACGCCGCTGCGAACGGATCGAGCTATTTCCTTCTCCATGATCCGGGCAAACTGCATGACCACCTCGCGGTCGTAACGCAGCCCGTAGTTCTCCTTGAGCGTATCGAGCGCCTCGTGCTCGGAGAGCGCCGGCCGGGTCGGCCGCTCATGAATCATCGCCGCATAGCTTTCGACGACCGATATGATGCGCGCCCCGAGCGGGATCTCCTTGCCGCGAAGGCCGAAGGGATACCCTTCCCCGTTGAACCGCTCGTGATGCGTCCTCACGATGTCGACGACGTGCTCGCTGAACTTCATGCGGGACAGCATCTCGGCACCGTCCTCCGGATGTTTCTTGATGATTTCCCATTCCTCTTTCGTCAGGTCGCGAGGACTTCGCAGGATGAGATCGCTGACCTTGACCATGCCCATGTCGCGGAGCACCGTGCCGTATATCAGATCCTTGAACTGTTCCTCGGAGTAATCCATGCTCTTGGCGGTCATTCCGACGTACCGGGAAACAAGCTCGGAAGTGCCCTTGAGAAGGGTGTTCTCCTCGATGATCGAGATGAGCGTCTTGACGATTCCGAGAGTCCGTTCATGTTCATGCTCGAACATGAGCGCGTTATCGTAGGCCCCCTGGGCTATATTAACGAGAATGCGCAGGAACTCGAAGTCCTCCTCCTTCATGCCTCTCCCCGAAATGCGTTTGCCGAGAAGCACAAGGCCGGAGAATCCGTCCTTCGTGCGGAAGGGGCAGACGTATTCGACCCCTTCATTCGCGAGTGTCCTTTTCGTGTCATCCAGCATCGTGAAGGCTTCGAGCGGAATAACGTTGTTTTCACCCGCCGTCTTGCCGAATGCGTCAGTGGAAACGACGAGCCGCGCAAGGGCGTCGACTTCGACCCCCTTGGACATGATCGGCCTGAACGATTCACCCTGGTTCTCGAGGAACACGGCCGATTCGACGCCGCCCTGGGCTATCGATGTGAGGAGGAAAATATCGAGCAATTTCTTGCGATCCCAGATCGCGTTGAAATCGGCGCTGATGGAGAATAGCGTCTTGAGCTCGAGGATGCGGCGTTTGAGCTGGCGGTTGAGCTCCACAACGGTCGCGTCATCCTTCTTCTGCGGCGCCGCCCCGCCGAACGGAGACGTTGGCTCGTCGATCCACCCTGGAGGGACCTCCGCAGCCGGCCCGCCGAATATCTCGGCAATGATCTCCTCAGCCTCGCCGTCTGGACTCTCCGCCGCCGTGGATTCGGCGCCCGCAGTCCCTGTGTCGGCAGTCGGAGCGGGGGTATCGCTCTGCGACGCCTCTCCGCTGTCGAAGGACATGCATATCACGTTCGGCCCGGCTTTCGCGGAGGCATCGGTCACGGAAGCGGGTCCAGCGGCCGGAACGCCGCTCGCCGAGGCCGCTTCGAGAACGGACCGATACACGGGGACTGTGTGCTCGCCATCCTGGAGGAACTGCATGACGATATCGTTCTTGACGACGAAGCTCACCTTCCCCCCCTTTGCGCCGAGGGTGTCCACGAAATCGCGAAGGATCTTCGCGACACCGCCTCCCAGGGAGGAAAGCTCCAGAAAATCGAAGATAACGGTCCGGATATCGCGTTTCAGGCATTCCTCGACGAGTCGCTGGATCTTCGCATTTTCGTGAAATCCAAGCTTGCCCTCGACCCGAAATACAACGACGCCGGGAATGCCGACTTCCGTCCGCTCAATCTTGGTCTTGACCATCGGCTCGCTCCCTGCTCCAGAGCGATCAATCGACAACGTTGAGCACCTCTTCTTCCTGAGCCAGCCAGCGATCCAGCACGCTTCTCAGGAACCGCCACTCGCTTCCGACCTTCTTGGCAGGTATCTTCTTCTCCTTGGCGAGACGGCAGACGGTCTTCACGTGCATCTTGAGATATTCCGCCGCTTCGACCGACGTCATGACTTCTGTGGCATCGTCATGACCCCCGATGATGATACTGCCGTAATCACGCTGATGTTGCTTGGACATCTTTACCTCTCTCCGTTGGTGGCCCGACCTCAACCCTGCTCGAGAAGTCGGCCCGCTCTCTGCTACGCACGCGGAACCGTGACCTCCTGATCACTCCCACGCCCACCGTCCGCGTATGTACCGGCCTCCTCCAGACCGCCTTCGATTCCTCGGAGGGAGCCAGTCATACGCAAAACCAGACCCACATCGACAATCGGAAATTCATCTTCTCCAATATGCAGCACGGATTTCGCGAGCGAGGCCCACGAACCTTCCGTGATCTGATCCGCCAGGCATTCGACGACGCGGCTCCCGCCGTCTATGAGAAGCCCCACGCGCTTCTCGGCGAGGCCCATGATGAGCACGCGGTCGGGTCTGCCCGGCGCGTCGAACTCATCGACGACCGCGATCTCCTCGATCGAGAACACCGGTACGCGCACGCCGGAGATCGTGACGTGTCTACCGGCTGCGCTGCGCATTGTCTGAACCGCGCTCATTTCCATCGTCGTGTCTACCGCGTGGCACGGCACCGCGAGTCGTTTTCCGGACACCGTGAAAATCTGGTGGTCGGTCTTCGATCTCGTGCGCGGAAGGGTGAACTTGAATCTCCCCTCGTTGCCGCCGTCGGGCTCGAGCCAGAGAAGCGAGCCGTAACTCTCCAGCCGGCTCCGCACCTCCCGGAAACACTGGTAGAACGCTCCCGCATCGTCCCGATCGATTTCGGAGTCGCACATGTAGTCGGGGCCGTTATCCTGTATCTTCGCGACCAGCATGGAACCCTCGCCCCGAATGTCGACGCCGATCGAGAGCGAAAGCTCATCCCGCACTTCGTATCGCCTGCACACGTCGAAAACGCAGCCGCTCAGTATCGCGGCGAGGGTGGATGCATTTTCACAATCGAGCGTGAAATCGGAGCAGCGCGTCGCGAGCTGTGCGTTCCAGCGCCTGAGCCGCATGTAGGTTCCAAAGAAATCCTTCAAACCGTCGAGGACGGCGCCGCACGAAATCTTCGCCGTGAAGGGTTTGCTGTTCCTTCCAAGCTTGCGCAGCGTCTCCGCGACCAACCCCATCAGAAACTCGCTCTCGCCGTAGGCAACCTCGAGCTCCCGCATCGCCTTCTCGCCGTGGCTGGGCTTGTCTATGAATTCCTGAAACATGTCTCTGACCTGTGTGAGTGATTCGATCAGCCTCGTGAAGGTCGGCACTCGCTCCGAGATCTCGGGCTGATCCGTCCTGGGCGCTTTCTTCGAACTGGAAGTGCCGGGCAGGGAAACCGGCTCGGTTTCAACGGCCGCCGGCTCCGTTGCGAGGAATTCGATCTCCTTGAGAAGCCCGTCGAACCGCTCCCGACGCGAGGCCTCTTCGAGCTCTCCCGCGAGGATCTCCGCGACGAGCTGCTCCTCCGTCTCGAGCACTTCCGATACGATCTGCGACAGCTGCTCGTCCCAGCATCGCCCCGAACCTGCGGAGCGCTCCAGAAGCTCACGGAAGGATTTCAACGTCACGCTCCAACCGTCGAGGCCGAGCATCCGCGTGCTTCCCTCGAGGAGACGCGTCGCAAGGCACGCCCTGCGAATGGCCTGCTCGTTGAACGTGGCGCCGGAGGAGAGGCCCATGAGGTCATTGAGCTTCTCGATGTGATCGTTGATCTGCTCGCCGAACAGACGCCTGTTATCCTCTTTGAGTATCACCAAAAAGCCTCACCTCATTTTCGCGCAGGTGTATCTTCTTCGACGTATTCGACCGCACCGAGATCGAAGAGATCGAAAACGGGGTCGTCCACGCCCGCCTCGGCCCTGAGGGGCGGCTCGTCGACGTGCTCGAATACGGTTTCGTCGCGTCTCGACTCGGCGCCGCCAGCTTCCGGCAGCGTCGCCTGTCTCGGAGGCTCTACCGCGACCTCGACCTTTCCCGTCTCCTCCTCGAACTCGGATTTCTCTACGTTTATCTTGAGCCAGCGATGTCCCGGCATTTCCATCCAGCTTTCGCTCTGTTGTGGCTTGGCGTCTTGCGGCGCTGATTCCGTTTCAGCCGCGCCGGCCTTATCGAGCTCGCGCAGGGATGACATATCCGAGTAGTCCGATTTCAGCTCTTGGACGGGCGGTTCCGCCGCGGCGCTCGGGTGCGGGGTCTCTTCTTCAACTATATGTTTGAAAGAAAACGCCTCCGTCGCACTCGACGCCTTTTCCTCTTCCGGCGCCTCAGCGCCCACACCGCCCCACGATTTGCCGTGGTCGATAACGAACTCCGATGACTCTTGCGAGCGCTCGATCGTCCCGGCGGGCGCCGCATGAACTGCCGCCGCTCCCCCGAGGTCCGCGGCTTCCGATCGCTGTTCGCGGCCGGCGACGGTTGCACCGGCGGCTCCGACATAGTCCCCCTGGAGCAGCTCGTGCACGTCGTGAAGCTCGCTTCCGAGGTTGCAAACCTGTTTTTGGAGATTGGCGCACCGCTCCTCGAGCCGGCGCGCGATCCCGACGATCGAGCGCAACGCGTCGGCGTCTACGCCCTGCGCATGTCTCTCGGGCGACGAATCGCCGATCTTGTCCTTGAGAGCGTAACAAGCGCCCAGCAGCCCCTGCGCGATGCTCGAAACGGTGCCGCTGAGCTTGCGGAATCGCTCTGCGGTCGAGCGAACCCTCTCGGCGAAAGTCGCGAGATCGTGCTCGTCCACGTGGCCCCTCGACGCCATCAGCGCCAGATTTATCGCAATGCCGTTATTCTCCTCCGAAAATTCATGCAGCACGTGCCCGCCGTCCTCGAGCTTGCGCACAGAGCTCTCCATGTCCTGTACGATGACCCTGAGAGCCTTTTCCTGCGAGCCCTGATCCTTCGTCGCGGCGGTTTCCTCCGTGAGGCTGCCCGCGGCGCTCGCGAGCTCGCCGGCGAAACCGGTTATCGCAAGCAGCTCCTCGCCCGCGCCGCTGATCGCTTCGAGGATCTTGCCGTATGCGAGCGCGGCGCGTCCGCAAGTGCGCCGCTCGGAATCATGGCGTTTCTCGAGCTCCTCGATCCGCGCGCGACTCGACTCGATTGCATCCTTCACTTTTCGGCAGATCGATGGATGCTTCTTCTCCCCCAGCGCTTCTTCCACCGAATCGGTGACGCCGAGAACCTCATCGATCTGCGATTCGAGCTCTTCGAGGCCCGCCGCGCTCTCTTTCTGTCCCAGATCCTGGGAGATTTCGCTTATCTGGTCGCCGTAATTTCTCAGCACCCCCTGGAGCTCCGGGTACGACGAGAGTCGCGCGATCTGGGCCGGATTCGTGAGGTCATCGATGCTCTCGGCCAGTGCAATCATCTTCCGATAGTCCTGCCCGGAGTCGAGGTAGAACTTGTACCGGCGCACCGCCGAGGCAATGACAAAATAGGCGAACAGCGATATAAGGGCGACGCCGGCGACGAGCGGATAGGTTTCTTTGAAGAAGAGTTCCGAATCGATCCCCCAGCGGCCCGAACCGGTCTTGATCCACGCAAGGTTTACGTTATAGAAGATTATGAGGTAGCATCCCACCCCCAGGGCCACGAACACGAGGAGAAGTGAAACGAACATTCCGATCTTCCACGGCGAGGTGAGAACCGGCCTTTTATCCCTGGGCATTCTCTTCTTCACTTTTCTCTCCCTTGCTTTTCTATGCAACGCAAGAACCCGGCGTACTGTCCAAGTATCCTGAAAAGGGCGTAATTCTAATTCGCTGCGGAATTTCGCAAGGATTATGCCAGGGGTCGCTCTGTATCAAAGTACCGTCCCGGCAAGGAGTTATGGGGAATTTCGAAGGAAAAGAAGGGACGAGACGCAGCAATGCGCGCTTGTTACTTTGCGTTTTGCATGGATATATGCAAATTCTCGCGGCTTCGACCGGCGTTATCCCAGGGAGCGCGGGTGCGCCCGCTTCAGCGGCGCTTGCGAACGAGCGCCTTGTAGAGCGAAGGGGTGCGGTCCTCGAATAGGTTGTTGTTCGTGGTGATGTTCTTGTCGAGCGCTTCCCCGACGTCGATTTCGACGACACGGAGCGATTCGCTGCGGTCGCTCGCCGATGCGAGCACGTCGCCGGCCGGGTTCACGATCTGGCTCCCGCCCGTAAAGGAGAGAAACATCGTTCCGCGTCGCTCGCTCCCGATCCGGTTCGCGGTGACCCCGAAGACGCGGTTCTCGATGCAGCGCGTCTTCATCGCGTCCTTGGCGTAAGGCAGGACAAGGTTCGATGGATGGCACAGGATCTGCGCCCCGCCGAGAGCAAGCGTTCGTGCAGCCTCCGGGAATATCCAGTCGAAACACACGAGGAGCCCGAGCTTCGCCTGCTCCGTCGAAACGATCTTGAAGGACTTTCCCCGCGTGAAGAAGAGCTTCTCCCGGTCGAACAGATGCACCTTCTGGTACACCTCGATCTTCCCCTTCGACGTGACGCAGACGGCGGAGTTGTAATATGCGCCTTTGTACCTCTGCGCCATTCCGAAAACGATGTTCAGCTGCCGTTTCTTGGCGAGCTTCTGCATCTCCGAGACCGTGTACCCGCCCGGAATTGTCTCGGCGAGAGACGATAGCTCCTCCTCGTTGCGAAAGAGATAGCCCGTATTGAACAGCTCTGGAAGGACCACGGTGGCGTCCGAGAGCTGGTCGAGGAGCGCTATCGCCTTGCGTACATTCTCTTTAACCGCGCCGAACCGCGGGCGAAGCTGAAGAAAGCCGATTCGCATTCTGGCCCCCTGGAAATCGCGATCGCGTCGAGCCGGGCGCTCGCGCACCTTTGTATTATATCAGATAACTCAGCACTATATGGCAATTTATTCGAATCTTCGCGAAGCACCCAAACCGCGCCGTTTGACCGTGGCATGGAGCTTGCTCGATTTCCAGCCGGCAACGAGTTACATATCCCGCGCTGCACCGGAGCAGAACATCATGTGTGTTTCGACGAGCTATACGCCCATCTGCGCCTCCAAACGCCCATCGCCCGAGAAGGCGTATTTCTTCATGATGAACTGCCTGCTCTACAGCCGCATGGAGGCGGGCTTCCCATCGAACGACGAGCATTTCGACGAAGACGTGAACGTGTACCTGGCGGGTCTTCTCACGTCGCTGATCTACCCGGCATCGCCCCGGAATCCCTGGCGGATCGCCGCGGCAACCGATGCGGATATCTTCGAAGCGGCTCGCGCGGCGCGATGCCCGAGCGAGATGTGCCTCCTCTACCGGAGCAGCGCGGATCGCATCCTCGTAGCGCTCGGGATATATAAGAACGCTCGCATGAGACGCCCCGATTCAGTGCCGCTTCTGGCCCTGAGCTCGCGGGGTTGGGTCGGCAGGGGCAAGACGTACTACGCGCTGGCAGGCTCGTACGCGACGCAGGCCTCCCGGGCGACCACGGCGATCAGCGAGGTCCTCGGCAAGCTCTCGAATGGATTCGAGCGGTACCTGTCGGTGCTCTCCCTCATGGGTGGCGAGCACCTCAACATATTCAGGCAGATCTCTGAAGGCGAAATATTCCATCTCGAGAACTCGTCGCGCTCGTTCGGGCGGCGGGAAGAGCTCGTTCTGCGATACGACCGCTTTCTCGACCTCTACTCCGGCTACCTGCGGAACAAATCGCCGCGAGCCAGGCAGGCGCTCATGGACGCCGTCCGGGGAATCCGCGAGATCGATCCTTCGTTCAGATTCGATGTCGAGGAGCGGGAACGCGTCAGATCTCTCTGAGAAAATCACCGCAGAGCTTGAAAACCTGCGCGGCTTCGTCCCCCTTCACTATGACGTGGCGGTCGCTCTTGATGAGCTCGAAGCGGGACTTGGGATTCGAAGATATGCTCCTGAGATAATGGAGGCTCTTCGGCGAAACGATTCTGTCGCGCGAGGCGTGGACCACAAGGATGGGCTGCTTGACGGCTTTGA
>JAQTVX010000272.1 GCA_028706585.1 Candidatus Krumholzibacteriia bacterium
ACGGGAAACGTCTGGCTATACCTCGCCGTGCATACCGAGTCCCCATCCGCTGTCCACTGCGCTGAGCCGCTCACACTGATTTCCTGAGCATATATGTCGGGGTAAGACCCGCCGCGATAGTCCTGCCACGTGATAATCGCTCCTCCCGAGCCGTCGGAAACGAGCGCTGGATTGTCCTGAATGTCCGTCGCCGCGCAGACGGCGACACCGTCCGCGGTCCACTGAACGGCGCCGCTCGCATTCACAAGCTGGGCATAGATATCATTGTCGCTCCCGCTGCGATAGTCCTCCCACGCGATGATCGCTCCCCCCGAGCCATCAGACGTGATCTCGGGTATCGCCTGATCGTCGTCCGCCGCGCAGATCGCCACCCCACCCGCCGTCCACTGAACGGCGCCGCTCGTGTTCACTCGCTGGGCATAGATGTCGTTGCCGCCCCCGCTGCGATAGTCCTGCCACGTGATGATCGCCCCTCCTGAGCCGTCCGAAGCGATCTCTGGACTCGTCTGGTCGTACGCGACCGTGCAGATCGCGACCCCGTTCGCCGTCCACTGAACGGCGCCGCTCGCGTTCAGCCGCTGGGCATAGATATCGTTGCTCGACCCGCTGCGATAGTCCTGCCAGGTGACGACCGCTCCTCCGGAACCGTCGGAACTGATCGCGGGATGCGACTGACTGTTCGTGGCCGTGCAAACCGCGGCCCCGTTCGCCGTCCACTGAACGGCGCCGCTCGCATTCACACGCTGAGCGTAGATATCGTAGTTCCCGCCCCGATAGTCCTCCCATGTGATTATCGCTCCCCCCGAGCCATCGGAGACGATCCCTGACGACTCCTGACTGTTCGCCGCGAGGCAGATGGCGACGCCATCCGTCGTCCACTGGACAACGCCGCTCGCATTCACCCGCTGCGCGTAGATGTCGTGGCTTCCGCCGCGATAGTCCTCCCAAGTGATGATCGCCCCTCCTGAGCCGTCAGCGATGAGATGAGGCACCATCTGGTCGGACGCGGCCGCGCATATGACGATCCCGTCCGCCACCCATAGGATGGCGCCGTTCGCGTCCACACGCTGGGCGTAGATATCCTTGTCGCTCCCCCCGCTGTTTTGCCACACGACAATCGCTCCCCCCGAGCCGTCGGAGACTATCTGCGGCGCTCCCGGCACTGGATCGAGGGATGGCGCCACGGCCACCCCGTTCGTGACCCACGCGGCATGGGCGGACGAGAGGCCGATGATCGTGAAAATGGAACACAACACCAGCGTTTGAACCATACGGTGCATCATTACCCACCACTTTCCGCCTCGATCCGCAGGCACGTTAACTGAAATCCCAATAGGGATCGCTGCGCGCGTGATCTCAGGCTGTTTGGGAGACGTGCATGTGAGAAGCGCGTTGATCATCGTCAGTGCTTTCGCAGACACAGGTTCAAGGTCGCAAACAACGGTACACATCTACCATGCAGGCAGAAAAGACTCAATGTATTTTGATCGGGAGCTGAACCAGCAGAATGGCCACCCGTCATGGAGCGGCCATTGTTTCACTGTATTGATCGGAAGGCTGAACCAGCACCCGGCTGGAGCCCGTGCCTGCGGCCCGGCGACTTTCCTACGCGCTCGCGAGCTTCTTTTTCGTGTACTCGGCGAGCCCGCCGGCCTTGAATATCTCTGAGGCCTGCCCGGCGAGCGGCTTGAAAGAAAATTCCTTCCCGCCGATCCAGAGTTTTCCCTTCTCCGGGTCGAGCTTCATGGTCTTGTGATGGAGGGTTGCCTTATTCTTGCGTGCATACTCCGACGCCTCGGAACATTCGATGCAGTAGAGCGCCTGATTGATCGCGTTCCGGTAATAGAGGCGCGAGAATGACGCTGCGATGACGGCCACTACCCCGGCGAACTGGATCGTCGAGACCGCCTGCTCGCGCGAGGAGCCGCAGCCGAAGTTGCGCCCCGCGACGATCATGTCACCCTTCCGCGCCGTCTTGGCGAATCCGGGATCATAGTCCTCGAGGGCGTGCTTCGCCATGTCCTCGTTCGAGAGCATCTCGTAGGTGTACTTCCCGGGGTATATCACGTCGGTGTTGATATCGTCGTCGTCGAGTATCCAGACTCTTCCTTCGAGCTCCATGGTCTCCTCCAGTATCTCAATCGGGGGACACAATCTTGCCGGCCAGCGCCGATGCAGCCACGGTGGCGGGGCTCGCAAGATAGATCTCGGTCCCTTCCTTCGTACCCATTCTGCCCTTGAAGTTCCTGTTCGCTGTCGAGATCGCGCGTTCGCCCGTCGCGAGCACGCCGCCGTACGCGCCGAGACACGGCCCGCAGGCCGGAATCGCGATCTGGGCCCCCGCGGCGAGGAGCTTCCGCGCGACTCCGCGCTCGTAGGCCTGATCGAGCACCTTGCGCGAGGCGGGATACACGAGAAGGCGCACGCCCTTGGCGATTTTCTTTCCGTCGAGGATGCGCGCCGCCTCTTCGAGGTCTTCGATGCGCCCGTTCGTGCAGGTCCCCAGCAGCGCCACGTCGATCCTGAGGTCGCCGACCTCGCTCACGGGGCACACATTATCCACCTTGTGGGGCTTCGCGACCATCGAGGGGATTTTCGAAACGTCGTACGTGTAGACATTTGCGTACACGGCGTCTTTGTCGGGGTCGAGCACCGTGTACTTCGGCGCGCCCACTTCCTTGAGATACTTCTCAGTGTGCTTGTCGAACGGCACCATCGCGCACTTGCAGCCCGCTTCAGCCGACATGTTGCAGAGCGTCATGCGGCCGCCGATGCCGATATCCTGCATCGCGGGACCGTGAAACTCGATCGACATGTAGTTCGCGCCTTCGGCGGTGAGCCGGCCGATAATGTAAAGGATAATGTCTTTCGCCTCGACGTTCTTCCTGAGCTTTCCCTCAAGAACGATCTTGATCGACTCCGGCACGCGCAGCCACGTTTCGCCGAGCGCCCACACGCTCGCGGTCTCCGTGCGGCCGACCGCGATCCCCGCCGCGGCGAGCGCGCCGTGCGTCGTCGTGTGGGAGTCCGATCCGAAGATCACGACGCCGGGAATCACGTGCCCATACTCGGGGAGCACCTGGTGGCAGATGCCGACGCCGCAATCGTAGAAGCTCTTTATTCCCTTGTCAGCAACGAACTTACGAATGGCCTTGTGGTTGTCGGCCTTCTTCGAATCGGGGGGAGGGACCTCGTGGTCGAGCGCTATGAACACGCGCTCCGGATCCCAGACCGACTTGCCGCCCATTTTCTCGAAGGTCTTGAGAATAGCTGCGGAGTTGTCGTGCGAGAGGATCATGTGCGGCTTCGCGAAGACGATCTCGCCGACCGAGACCTCCCTCTTTCCCGAAGCCTTGGCGAGGATCTTCTCAATCATGGTCTTGCCCATCGTG
>JAQTVX010000273.1 GCA_028706585.1 Candidatus Krumholzibacteriia bacterium
GAACGACATCCGCCCGGAAGCAAATCCGGTCATCGATCCTGGCGACTCGATCGTCGTTCAGGCCACCTCGAGAGTTGGCAAGGGCATTGCCGCGGATGCGAACGGCGGCCCGGCCGTCTACCTCCATGTGAAGGCAACCTACATCGGCCCGAGCCCGACGAAGCCGGCGCTTCATGGCGCTGATCTTTGTGGCTGGGTTGCTTGGGACGATGGTAGCACGGGCTTCAGAATGGTGAGCGATGACGGGACCTGGACGGTCATCCAGTGCGATTCGGCGAGATCAGCAACGGGTTCCATCGGCAAGGACGTCTACATGGTAGACCTCAACGACTCGATCTTCACGAGAGGCTACGAGATCGAGTACTACTTCACGGCTACCGATTCTCTCTTCCATACGACGTCTCTGCCGAGCTGGGCTCTCACCGAAGGTCCGTACTACGAGTTCACCTGCTTGCCGACGTATAACAGCGACGTCCTCTATGTGGACGATTGCGATGGCCGTGGATCATGGGACGGCGCGGCGAATGATTACTGGGATCCGATATTCCCAGCCGTGATCTCCGGACCTGATGCCAACGTCGACAGGTACGATACGAAGGGTCCGAGCTCAGGCGTATGCAACGGTCTCGGAAGCCGCTGCCAGGGCGAGCAGCTCATGGAAAACTACAACAAGATCATTTGGGATTCCGGTGAGCTGAGCGCGGTCACGATCTGCAGCGGGACGTCGGCGAGCGACAAGAGCAACGACGCCTATGTTCTGGACGAATGGCTGCGTGGAAGCCCCCACGAATGCGGTCTCTGGATCCTCGGTGAGGGCATCGCGGTGGATCTCACTTGGCAGGCGAGCCAAGGTGCTACCGACGCGCTAACCCTTCTGAACGACTGCGGTGTTCAGCTCGTTGCCGACAGCTACTTCGACATGACGGGCGGTCGCAGCGGTAACGGCGTAGTGTCGCCGCTCATAACTGGTAACCCGGCTGGCGGCGTGTTCGATGCCAGCTACCAGTTCTACGCCTACGGCGGCTGCTTCATCATCAATCCGTTCGACGTTATCGAAGTGAACGGCGTCGGCCAGTACGCTCTTAATTACCCGGATTGGAACGACCTTCCTTATTATGCGGGTATTTCGAGCGAATGGGTCAACGACCGCGACGATACGGTCAGAACGATGTGGTTCACCATGAGCTGCGAGTACATTCGGGACGACACTCTCATTCTGAATGCCCCGATTGACCGCAACGCTCTGGCGGCAAGAGTGATCGATTGGATGAACAACACGATTAACGAAGATGTTACTCCGGTCGATCCGACGCCGAAACTGGCGAACACGCTGGCTCAGAACTTCCCGAACCCCTTCAACCCGACGACTGAGATCTCGTTCAGCCTGAAGGAGAAGGGCCTTGTGACGTTGAAGGTTTACAACGTTGCGGGTCAGCTCGTTCGGACGCTTGTCAACGGTGTGAAGGATGCCGGAGTCTCCCAGAAGGTCTACTGGGACGGCAAGAACGACCGCGGCAGCGCGGTGGCTAGCGGCATTTACTTCTACAAGATGGACACGAAGAACTTCAGCCAGACCAAGAAGATGGTTCTCCTGCGTTAGCGAGGACCATTGACAGGGTCAGGCTAAAGGCCTGAAGTGGAGCCGGGAGGTTCAAACCTCCCGGCTCTTTTTTTGGGGAGCGGCAAGCGAAAATCCTCGTCGAAATTCTGTTTTCCACCCCTTTTGATTTTAATTGACAGAGCGAATCAAGGCCTTATATTACATATAGGTTCGGGGCAATAAGCGTATTCGATTTGAACGGAGAAGGGGAACATGGGACGAGTTAAGATAAGGCTCGCGATAGAGTTGATTATCGGGGCCGCGCTCATTCTTTTCATGATCGTTCTTCCCGCGTGCAGGAAGGAAGAGCCGCCGCTCGACAGGAACAGAGTTCCGGAAACCACCCTCACGAGCTCTCCAACCGAAACGACAGCTACGAACTACAGAGTGCATCTTTATTGGCGCGGCAAGGACGAAGACGGCGTCGTCGTGAAGTACATATGGTACATATCGGATACCCTGATGACTCTCGATCCCGATGAAGATCCGGATTCCGAAGAGCTCGATTGGAACCCGAGCGAGAGAATTTCGGATTACCTGAAGGGGAAGTTCACGACGAAGACGGATACGACCATAATATTCAAAGGCTTCGACACGAATCTGGGGGCGAAGGTCAATCGCCAGGCGTTTCACATCGCAGCCATCGATGACGGCGGCAAGATCGATCCCACTCCGGCTCGCTTGCAGTTCAACGCGAGCGTGAAGGGCGTTCCTGTCATCGCTTTCTGGATAAATCTCGGGCAGGGGGACAAAGTCTACTCTCCCGCCACGCTGGATACGATAAGCATGTTCGTGCCTTTCGAAATCAAATTCAACGCAACGACGGTGAACAACGCCATCTCGGGCTACAGATGGAGCTACGGTGGGAACGTCTATCCCGACTACAATGCCGACGGGGTACCCGATTGGCTCGTTCCGGCGACTCAGTCCGAAGTGGTAGACGTCGTGTTCAGCAATTCCGGTGATGAGGTGGTCGAGAGCGGCGTGTTCAACTTCAAGGGAATCGCGAGGGACGAAGCCGGAGCCCTGTCGGTATCCGATCTCGCGACTGGAGTCGGCGTTTGCAAGATCGTTGTGAACCACGATCCCGATACATGGGTGGAGTTCGGTCAGAATTTCTTCACGCCGATGAGCACCGGCATTCCCGAAACCCTCGCTATCGATTTTTATGACTCCGCTCCCGATACCCTTCCTTTCAACTCGTTTCTTAGGATGTTCTACTGGGGATGGGATGATCCAAAGGATCGGGCCAACAATGAGAACCTGCCGATTCAGTTTCAGTTTGCGTTCAAGCGGTGGGCGATTATTGATGGCCAATACAGCGCCAACAAGCAGACGCCATGGTACCCCCTCGATGGCTCGGAGGACACCAATCCGAGAGCATCGGTGGAGGATCCATACAACAAGGACCGCGACTCGACAACCATGCGGGTGGGAACGTTCAACTATACGTTTCAAGCGAGATCGTTCGACGAACAGCATAGGGCCGATGGAACTCCCGCGAACGTGAGCTTCTACGGCAATTTCGTACCGACCATAGACAGCGTTCGGGCCGGTTTTTGGGATCGTCAGGCCTCGGCCGAGGCGCTCCGCACGTACCATTACGCAATGAACGATACGATCATCATCGGGTGGAACAGCTCGGCATACGTGGCACGCGGCGATACGATGGGCCCTTATGCTGTCAAGATCACGATCCAGACCGGCCAGACTATAGGAACGCGTACACAGTCTTACAGGTTCAATCTGCAGGCGGGCGGACATGACGATCCTCGCGATC
>JAQTVX010000274.1 GCA_028706585.1 Candidatus Krumholzibacteriia bacterium
TTACAACAGATCCGCGACCCAGATCGATCCCGCCACCAACACGATCTCGGTGCAGCCGACCGTCTCCTACAGGTTCAGCAACAACGTGACGGGCGGCATGTCCATGAGCTATCAACGGTCGTCGGGGGGAAGGTTGGGACGGGTGTACAATACGGTCACAATGAGCATGACCGCGGAATTCAAGTTCTAGGGGGTGCCGGCGCATGCGAAGTATGCTGGTTGCGATTCTCGTTGCGGCGCTGAATATCGGCGGCTGCGCAAGCAGCGCGCCGCCGGTCTTCGACGGCGAATCGGCGTTCACGTTCCTGCGCGAGCAGTGCGACATCGGGCCGCGCTATCCCGGCTCGCCCGCCCACGAGACGGTTAGGCGATACCTCACTGACAAGCTGGCCGCCTCCGGCGCCGATGTGTCACTGCAGCCGTTCGAGGCCGTCACCTCGGAGGGTGACACGCTTCGCCTGGTGAACATCATCGCCAAGTATCGCACCGGCGACCGGAAGCGGGTGCTGCTCGGCGCCCACTATGATACGCGGCCGCGCGCGGACCGGGACCCCGTCCCCGCGAACCGCGAAACCCCGATCGTCGGAGCCAATGACGGGGCGAGCGGCGACGCGGTGCTGCTGGAGATCGCGCGGCTCCTCGGCGCCTCGAATCCGCCCGTCGGCGTGGACATCGTGCTCTTCGACGGCGAGGATTACGGGAAAGAGGGAAATCCGCAGGACTATCTTCTCGGATCGCGCCGCTTCGCCGCGAGCCTGGGCGATTATCGCCCGATAGCCGTGATCGTGGTCGATATGGTGGGCGAGCGGGATTCGCGCATTCTCCTCGAGGGATACTCCATGGCTGTTTCTGAGGCGCTCTGCAGACGGATTTTCGGTATCGCAGACGAGCTGGGGGTGCCGAACTTCGTGAAGGCGCAGGGCGCGACGATCATCGACGATCATTTTCCTTTCATACAGGCGGGGCTTCCGGCGATCGATCTCATCGACTTCGACTACGCTTACTGGCACACGCTCGGCGATACGCCCGACAAATGCGCGGGCGCGAGTCTCTCCGCCGTGGGAAGCGTGCTGGTTCACTTCATCTGGTCCGAGCGCTAGGGCAATATTCTTCTTGCTTTCCCGTTCTCTTTCCGCTAGGTATTGAACAGTGTGTGGGGCTTGGGAGGCCCCACTTTCATTTTATGGCCGAGGCGGTTTGATGGATCTCGAAAAAGAGCTCAAGGAAATAGTCGAGCGGGAGCTCGATACCCTCGGGTACGAGCTCGTCAAGACCGAGAGCTTTCAGCAGGGGAGGCGCAGGACCATTCGACTATTCATCGATCGTCCGGACGGCACGGTGAGCATCGACGATTGCGTTCGCGCGACGAAGGCGCTCGGTCTCGTGCTGGATGGCGTCGAAACGCTTCCCGGGCCTTACAATCTCGAGATTTCATCGCCCGGATTCGCGCGGCCCCTCACGAAAACTGCGCACTTCGCGCGGTTTCGCGGCAAGCGCGCCCGGGTGGAGTATGTCGAGACGGGGGGCGGCAAGACGACGGCGATCGGAACGATCTCTGAGGCGACGGCGGAAGCGGTCATACTCTCGGTTGATGGAGCCGAGCGCAGGATCGCTTTCGAGAAGATACTCAAGGCAAACCTGCATCCCGCGGATCAGGGCACGCCGGAGCCGGAGCGCCGGCCAAGAGAGAGGCGGGGAAGACGTTAGGGCAAAAGACTTTGACTTTGGCGGCGGACTGGCATAAACTACCTCGATTAGCCGAAAAGGGAGCATGATGCAATGAATGGTGGTTTCATAGAAGCGTTCTCGCAGATCATCCGCGAGAAGAAGGTCGATAAGAACACGCTCGTTGAAATGATCAAGCAGAGCCTCGTCTCGGCCGGGAAGCGGAAGTACGGGCAGGAATCGGAGTTCAGGGTTCATCTCGACGAAGCGAAGGGCATGATCGAGATCTTCCGGATCTACAAGGTCGTAGAGGAGGTCGCGGAGCCGCTGGCCGAGCTCACCCTGCCCGAGGCCAAGAAGCTCGACGGAAACGCAGCGGTCGGCGGCGAGGTCGAGGTGTACATATCGCTCGACGAGTTCGGGCGAAACGCCGTTCAGACCGCGAAGCAGGTGCTCATGCAGAAGGTCCGCGAGGCCGAGCGGGACCGCATATTCGACGAGTACAAGGACAAGCTCGGGACGGTCGTCTCCGGTACTGTGCGCCAGATCGATCGCGGCAACATTCTCGTGAACCTCGGGCGGGCCGAGGCGTACCTGCCGCTTCGCGAGCAGATAAAGAAGGAACGGTACAATCAGGGCGATATGATCCGCGCGATCATTCTGGAGGTCGACAAGAACGCGAAGGGCCCGCAGATCACGCTTTCCCGCGCGAGCGAGCAATTCCTCCGCAAGCTCTTTGAACAGGAGGTGCCCGAGATATTCGACGGGGACGTGGAGATCAAGAGCATCGCGCGCGAGCCTGGCGGCCGCTCGAAGATCGCGGTTCACTCGCGCAACGACAAGGTCGACGCGGTGGGCTCCTGCGTGGGAATGAAGGGATCGCGCGTGCAGGCGGTCGTGAACGAGCTGCACGGCGAGAAGATAGACATCGTGAACTGGAACGAGAATCAGAACGAGTTCATCGCGAAGGCCCTCGCCCCGGCGAAGGTCTCTTCGCTGCGCTTCAACGAATCGGAGCATCGCGTGCTAGCGATAGTCGAGGATGATCAGCTCTCGCTCGCGATCGGCAAGGAAGGCCAGAACGTGCGCCTCGCCTCGAAGCTCAGCGGGTGGAAGATCGACCTCATCACGATGAAAGAGACAGAGAGGCGCGACAAGCTCGACCAGAAGCTCCAGATGGATATTTCCGAGATGTACGGCGTCACGGCGAAGATGGCGCAGAAGCTCAAGGGAGCCGGCATCCTGACCGTCCAGAAGCTGCACCGCACCACGGCGGAACAGCTCACCGAGATCGAAGGCATCGGCGAGAAGACGGCCGAGAAGCTCAAGAGCACGGCGGCGGAGACCATGGAGGAGCTCAACAAGGCGCTCGAGGAGCTTCTCAAGAAAGAGATGAAAGAGGTCGAGGAGGTAAGTCCGCTGTTCGACGAGGCCATTTTCGGCCCCGACAAGATTGAAAAGAAGGAAGAACCGCCTCTCACGGAGGCGGATATCTTCAAGGATCTCGGCGAGAAGGACAAGAAGACTTCGGAGGCCGAGCCCGAGGGAGATGCCGATGAGCCTGTCCGGACGACCGATGAAGAGGCCGAAGCGGCGATAGAGGAGGCCGGCGAGGAAGACGAGGCGGAGGAGGACGAGACGGAGGAAGAGGCCGGCGAGCCGGCCGGCGAAGACGAACCGGATGAAAACTCCGACGAAAACTCGGACGGAGAAC
>JAQTVX010000275.1 GCA_028706585.1 Candidatus Krumholzibacteriia bacterium
GGCCGACGCCAGGGGATTCGCGACGCCGAGCGTCTGCCATGGCTCTATGCCCGTGAGAACGGCCGCAGTGGCCACGTAAAGGACCGTGCATATGCCGAGCGAGGCAATGATGCCGATTGGCACGTCCCTGCCGGGATTGCGGCACTCCTCGGCCGCGGTGGACACGGCGTCGAATCCGATGAACGCGAAGAATATGAGGCTCGCGCCGATCCACACTCCCGTGAATCCGTTCGGCATGAATGGCGACCAGTTCTCGGGCTTCACGTACATGGCGCCGACGATGATGAAGAACGCGAGAATCGCGAGCTTGAGAGCGACCATCACATTGTTGAAACGCGCGGATTCCTTTATACCGATGACGAGTATCCACGTGATGAACGCGACGATTCCCGCAGCGAGCATATTGAATATGACGTGAAATCCGGACACCACCGGCGCCGTGTTCCAGGCCTCGAGCGCCAGGCCCAGGCTGGATGGCACGCTCCCTCCCGACGCGATGGCGGCCCGGGCCGCCTGGTGCGCGCTGCGCCAGTCGACGGCGAGCCACGCCGGAACGTGCACACCGAGCCCGTGCAGGAGCTGGTTGAAGTACGCCGACCACCCGATCGCCACGGCGACGTTGCCGATGCCGTACTCGAGCATCAGATCCCAGCCCACGATCCACGCGATCATCTCGCCGAGGGTCGCGTACGAGTATGTGTAGGCGCTGCCCGAGATGGGCACGAGCGCGGCGAACTCCGCGTAGCAAAACGCGCAGAATGCGCACGCGATCGCCGTGATGACGAATGAGAGCGAAACGGCGGGCCCGGCGCCGTGATGGCTCGCGCCGCCCGCTGCAGCCGTTCCGATCACCGCGAAGATGCCGGCCCCGATGACGGCGCCGATACCGAGAGAGACGAGATCCCATGGTCCGAGGGAGCGCTTCAGCCTAGCCGAGCCGGAACGCTCCGCGGCCGCCATCAGTTCATCGAGATTCTTTCGCCGAACGAGCTGTCCGATCTTCATTGGTTTGATGAAATTACCCGTAACCGGCGACTTTTTCAAGCAATATCGCGCCGTGGCGCTCGGGGGCCGAGGCGCATCAGGGGCGTCTCCCAGGACATTTCCCGCGAGCGCGCCCCATATTCCTTGACGCGCCGCCGCTCTTGGGCCACAATGATGCCCGGCTGGCAAACGTCCTCCCAATTTCAAAGGATCACGTTCATGAATAATAGAATATGCCTTCTTTGCCTTCTTTTCGCCGGGCTCGCTTCCGGCGCGCGGGCCGGCGACGTGCTCGTCGCGCGAATGGACGGCATCATCGGACCCTCGTCCGCGAAGTACATGGCGCACGCGATCGATCGGGCGGAGAAGGAAAAGGCCGAATGCATCGTCTTCGAGATGGATACCCCGGGCGGTCTCGAGGAATCCATGAGAACGATCGTCAAGAAGATCATGACCTCGAAGGTGCCGGTTGTCGTCTACGTTGCGCCGTCGGGATCGCGGGCCGCCTCCGCCGGAGTCTTCATCACGCTCGCGGCGCACTTCGCGGTCATGGCGCCGGGCACCAATATAGGGGCCGCCCACCCGGTCGCCCTCGGCGTATCGGGCAAGATGGATTCGATCATGGCCGGCAAGGCCGTCAACGACGCCGCCGCCTACATCCGCTCCCTCGCCGAGAAAAGGGGCCGCAACGCGCAGTGGGCGGACGACGCGGTCAGAAAGAGCGTTTCCATCTCGGAGACCGAGGCGCTGAAGATCCATGTGATAGATCTCATCGAGCCATCCACACAGGCGCTTCTCGAAGCGATCGACGGACGGGCGGCGGCGATCGGACCGGATTCGACGATCATGAAGACGAAGGGCGCCCGGATCGTCGCCGTGGAGATGGGCTGGAGCGACAGGCTGCTCGCCGTCATCGCAAATCCCAACATCGCCTACATCCTTTTCATGCTCGGTCTTTTGGGTCTGTACTTCGAGCTCTCGACCCCTGGCGCCATTCTGCCCGGTGTAACGGGCGCGATCTCTCTCATTCTGGCATTCTTCGCCTTTCAGACGCTCTCGGTGAACTACGCCGGAATGCTTCTCATCATTTTGGCCATCGTGCTTTTCATCGTGGACGTGAAAGCCGCGACGCACGGGGCTCTGACAGTTGGAGGACTGGTTGCCATGACCATCGGCTCGATCATGCTGTTCAATGACCCGGATCCGGCGCTGCACGCGTCGCTCGCGGTCATAATTCCGGTGATCCTCGTCACGGGGGTCTTTTTCGCGATCGGCGTCGTGCTCTCGATACGGGCCCTGCGCAGAAGACCCTCGAGCGGCGACGTCGCTCTCGTGGATCAGGAAGGGGACACGCGCACAGTCGTGAGCAGAAACGGCGGCAGGGTATTCGTCGCCGGCACTCACTGGACCGCAGTCTCCGACGAGGAAATCCCCGAAGGCAGGAAGATACGGGTCGTCGCGGTGAAGGGAATGACTCTCAAGGTAGAAGAGATAGAATAGAAGCAAGTTCTCAGCCGCCCGGCGGCGCATCGTCCGGAAAGGAGTCAGTATGCAGATCAGCTTGCTCGTTGTGGTATTGCTCGTCCTCTTCATTCTGGGGAACAGCGTCAGGGTCCTGCGCGAGTACGAGCGCGGCGTCGTGTTCCGGCTCGGCCGGTTCGTCGGCGTCAGGGGCCCCGGGCTCATCCTCCTCATTCCAATGTTCGAAAAGATGGTGAAGGTCACGCTTCGTACGGTGGCTCTCGACGTTCCCCCGCAGGAAGTGGTAACCAAGGACAACGTCTCGGTGAAGGTCAACGCCGTGATGTATTTCCAGGTGTTCGATCCTTCCAAGGCCATCATAGCGGTGGAGAATTACCTCTATGCAACCTCGCAGATGGGACAGACCACCCTTCGATCCATCCTGGGCGAGCACGAGCTCGACGATCTATTGTCCAATCGCGAGAAGATCAACCAGAAGCTGCAGAAGATCATCGACGAGCGGACCGATCCATGGGGCATCAAGGTCAGCGCAGTGGAAGTGAAGGACGTCGATCTGCCGGAGGGAATGAAGCGCGCACTGGCCAAGCAGGCCGAGGCCGAGCGCGAGCGTCGCGCGAAGGTCATTCACGCTGACGGCGAGTTCCAGGCGTCGGCCAAGCTCCGCGATGCCGCGGAGGTTATGTCCCCGCAGCCGGTTTCGGTGCAACTCAGATATCTCCAGACCTTGACCGAAATAGCCGCCGAGAAAAACTCGACGATCCTATTCCCGGTCCCGGTGGATTTCCTGCAGTACTTCATGGAGAAGAGGAAACAGGGCTGATCGCGCTCGGCGGCGCGGCACATGCACAAAACGAATATCGACGGAAGGAAGATCTTTCCGTACGTGGTGAGCTTTGGGCT
>JAQTVX010000276.1 GCA_028706585.1 Candidatus Krumholzibacteriia bacterium
CCTCCTGCGTCTGTTTGCGGCTTATTGAATAATCTATAAATTAGGGGGATCATCCGCACGCGACACGCGCCAGATTCCTTCGAAGAGCGGAAATGATCCTCAATGCTCCCAATCCCAAGAACACCGGGCCATTATCGTGTGCAAAATAATCCATGCGTAGCCCCTTGTCAACCCAAAAATTGCCGCGTCTCGCTCACGCATTGCTCTGCTCCACGCGGCGCGCGCAAAGCCTATTGATCGCCGTTTGTGGAGATTTCCTCCGACGTGCCCACGATGCGGTAAACGCCGATTCCGTCCTTATCGAGAAACATGTATCTCATCCCCTGTTTCATCGTCATTCCCGCATCATCCGCAAGTATCGGGTCACCCTTGAAGTTGTAACTCCATATCTCGAACGACCCCACGTCATCTCCGACCATGCCCCTTACTGCGCGCTGCTTTTCCGGCGATATGATTATGGGACGCTGATCCTTGATCACCTTGGTGGTCATGATGCCATCGGCTATTATCTTGTAATCGGTTATGACCTTGTCGATGCCCTCGTAGAGATCCTCCCTGTTCTGGGGCAATGGCTTGCGAATGATCTCATCGGGCGGCCCGAGCTTGATGTATACCTGTCCCCGATCCGTCAGAGCCCCCCGCTCGAAAGCGCCGAAGTGCGCATCGGCGTACGTCAAGCGAGCCGTGAATTTCTCGTATGACTCGTTCACCCCGGTCTGTGGAGTCGGATCGAGCTTCTTCCAGAACTTCTTCATGAAAGCTTCCTGCTGACCAAGGCTCATCTTCTGGAATGACACGAAGTCATCGTCTTTCAACAAAATACGCGCCTCGACCAGCATATCGCGGGCGGGTTTCTGCCAGTTCACCAGCTCCCACGCGACGCTGAAATCCTTCCCCGCCGAAACGTAGGCCCCCTCGCCAGAGCGAGCCTCAACAGTCAAACGATACGATCCAGCCGGGTAGGTCGCGAGATCGACGTTTCTGACGAATGCGCTCCGATTCCCCGTGACCGGAACCTTGAAAAGCTCATCGGTCATAGGCTCACCGGTGTCCCTGTTCAGCGACAAACGCACCGTAAGAGAATCCGCCGTCAGTGATTCGGGAATGGCCGCCTGCACGTAAACGCCCAGCGTATCCTTTCGCAGGCCATAGATCTGCATCGGGTTCGGAATCAAAGCGCCGCTACCATCGAATCCCCAGACGAGAATCGGATCGGCCAGGGCGAGCTTTTCCGGCGAATACGAGCGAACGTCGACCGCAGCGTCCGTCACGGATGAGGAGAGATAACGCCCGCGTATCGCTCCGAGGAGGGTTTTTTCTTTGCGCTGGAGATCTTCCACCACTGCAGTGAGACGATAGCTGCCGGGATCCACCGAGCATGAATCGATTGCGTAGAGGAAAGCCGAGAGGTCCTTAACCTTGGGCATCGCGCTACGAACGTCCTTGATCTGGAACGTTCGCTTATGAACGATGCCGTCCTTCGAACTCAGGCTGACTGTGAATCGCACGCTCGCCGCGTGCTTTCCGGCCTTCTCGACGTAAAGCAGCTGCTTGGTGGGAATGGCGAACTGGAGGAGCTGGATCGTGCCCCCTGTCCCCGTTGGAATCGAGGCGCTGTCGAAGTAGAATTCGAAATCGCCGGCGCCTCGTATAGATTCACATCGGATCTCCTCCGCCGCCACGCTCAACAGCACAACGTGTAGGACTATTAGAGCGCATGCGCGGAACCATATCCGGGGTTCGGGAAACACGCTATGCTATTCCTCAATAGCTGAAATTAAGGCTGAACCTATGGCTCGTACCGAGGTAGCCCAGATCCTCCCAGGAATAATCCAAACCGATATCCGACGTCTGGCTCGTGTCGAGATTGAAGCCGACGCCCCAGGCCAGCTTCTGGCTGTCGTATCCGATATTGTAACCGCCGCGCAGCATGAAAAACTGGTTGAAGGAGTATTCCATGCCGACGTTCATACGTTCCTTGTTGTCAGCGGGGTGCGAGAACTCGCCGGTGGCCAGCAAGGCGTTCGCGCCGCTCCGGTATGCATCGATGGAAAGACCCACCTTGAAAAGCGTCGGGAGCTTCGAGGAGCGGTCGTCGAAATCGACCTCGCCGCCGAGACTCTGAACCATCATGCCGAGCCGCATCCCACGGATGCCGATGCGATAGATGAGCCCGAAATCGAAGGCGATTGTCTCAACGCTCTTGTCGGCGAGACCCATATGGATGAAATTGCTCGTTATCCCCGCGGAGAAGCGGTCGGTAAAATACGTGGCATATGACAGACCGAACGACATGTCGCCGGCGTCGAAGTACCGGTCGGTGCCATCCGGCATGTAAATCGTCCTCTCCTCCTGAGGATCCATCGTAAGCGCGCGCGCGGTGATACCGAACGTTCCCGGAAGATACGGCGTGCTGAATATGGCGCCTGCGAAATAGATGCTTAGGTCGGCCGGCCACACGACCGTGTTCACCGTCACCTGCGTGCGGGTCTGCTCCACCATCCCCGCGGGGTTCCAGTAAAGGGCTGATGCGTCGTTGGCAACCGCAGTGAACGCGCTCCCCATGCCCACCGCCCGTGCCGTCGGAGCGATCTTCAAGAACTGCGCGGCGTATGTTCCCACCTTTTCAAAAGGTTTCGTCGACGCCGACGCCAGGGCGGGGATCAGCAGCATCATCACAATCCCCATAATCATCCAACGCTTCATTACAGAACCTCCTCGGAGACAACGTTCATTATGTTCTTATCGTATCACGACGAACTTGCCGATCGTTCTTTCGAACTTTCCGTCTTCGGGTTCGACTGCAAAAATATACACGCCACTCGTCACGTCCTGGCCGTTCCTCGAGACGAGATCCCATGCCAATGATCCGTTTCCTCCGCTTCCGTCGTGGAAGAGCGTCTGGATGAGGTCCCCCGATACCGTATAGATCCGGACCGTCGAGCGGCACTTCGGAAGGTTCCTGAACTCCACCTTGATGCCGGTCGGATCATCCTCGTTGGCCTCGAGCTGCCAGGGTGACATTGTGCTGGTCGTCGCCGGGTTCGGAACCACGTAGACATCTTCCTTGTTGTAAGTGGAGGCCTCCTGGGCGTCCGACAGCGGCTGGATGTATGCAAAGTTGGAGGATGGATCCCCGTAGTAACCGACCTCGGTCGGCAGGCCGCCCGAGATGACATGGTCGTAAGCCGTCACGCTGTAGAAGTAGTGCATTCCGTTGTGGACGCTTGTATCGACGAATTCGTAATACTGCAGGCCTCCCTCGTATCCGAGATTGTACCGGGCGAGCGCCTCGAGCGTGTCGCACTGCACCTGGTTCAGCCCTGGAGGACAGGGAACAGCGTCCAATGGATAGTAGTATAGG
>JAQTVX010000277.1 GCA_028706585.1 Candidatus Krumholzibacteriia bacterium
GCCAGTATCTGCGTCCCGGGATGGAGCAGGTTCCCGTTGAGCGATATATTCCGCCGGAGCGCTTCGTGTGGTTCGAGAAAGAAGCGCTAAAGGCCGGTTTCCGCGACGTGGCCGCCGGGCCGCTCGTGCGAAGCTCATATCAGGAGGTTCGTCTCGATCCGCGTGGCCGACGCCCGCGGAGCGAAGGGTTGGAGATGCGAGGAGGTACGACATGAAACTGACTACAACGGCGAGACATTTTGAAACAACCCCAGAGCTGATCGCATTTACCGACGCGAGGATGCGGAAGCTGAAACGCTTCTGGGACCAGATCCTGTACGTCGATGTCATCATGTCGGTCGAGAAATTCCGTCACATGGCCGAGGTCAAGGTCCACGTGAACGGACACGATTTCTCCGCCAAGGAAGAGTCGGACGACATGTACAGCTCCATTGAAAAGGCCGTGAAGAACCTCGAAAAGCAGATGAAGAAGTTCAAGGGCAAGCTCGTCATCAACGCGCACAAGCATCGCAAGGGGGTGCTCAAGACCGAGACGCGCGAAAAGATCATCGGCTCGGCGAGCGTCGGCGCCGTCGCGGGGCTCGAGGTCGTGGAAGATGTGCCGCGAGACATCCACGAGCTCACCGTAGAAGAGGCGATAGTCCTGATGGAGGACGAGGGGGGCAACTTTGTGCTGTTCAACGACAAGGAATCGCGTAAACTGAGCCTTGTTTACAAGCGTGCCGATGGAAATTACGGTTTGTTGGAGAAATTCTAGGAACGTTTTGAAGTTCAGGTGGTGAATATGGAGGATTCGCTGCGCTACGCGTACTCTATCGAGCAGTTCTACGAGGACTGCAGGGACGAGTTCAAGCTCGAGCTTCTGACGCCGAGCCTGGCAAGTGCCGTCGCGATCACGGTGCCCGATATTCACCGGCCCGCCTTCGCGTTGACGGGATTCATGGAGTTCTTCCTGCACGAGCGCATACAGATGCTCGGAGAGACCGAGACGGTGTATCTGCGTTCGCTCGATCCCGGCAGGCAGCGCGAAGCTCTGAGCAGGCTTTTCCAGAAGCCGCTTCCCTGCATCATCCTGACGAAGGGGCTCGAGCCAATGCCGGACCTCGTGGCGCTCGCGACCGAGCACGGGGTGCCGGTGATCCGCACCGAGCTTCCGACGACGCCATTTCTTCACATGCTCACGGATCACCTCGAGGAGGTGTTCGCGCCGCGATCTTCGGTGCACGCCTCTCTCGTCGACGTATATGGCGTGGGTCTGCTTTTCTCGGGGCAGAGCGGCATCGGCAAGAGCGAAATCGCGCTCGATCTCGTCGAGCGCGGCCATCGGCTGGTAGCCGACGACGTGGTCGAGATCATAAAGCGCGGCAACGTGCTGATGGGCAAGGGAAGCGAGCACCTGCGGCATTTCATGGAGATCCGCGGCATCGGGATCATCAACGTCATGGATATCTTCGGTATCCGCTCGGTGCGCGTTCAGAAGCGCATCGAGGTGGAAGTGCGCCTCGAGGTATGGGATCCGAAAAAGGACTGGGACCGTCTCGGCCTTGACGAGAAATACGTCGACATCCTGGGGGTCAAGATTCGGCAGGTCGTGATCCCGATCTACCCCGGCAAGAACATCACCGTCATCGCGGAGAGCATTTCTCTCAATCACATGCTCAAGGTTTACGGCATAGATGCGGCGAAGCGGTTCAACAAGCAGCTGGTCGATATGATGGAGAGCGACCGCAAGACGCGGCGATATCTCAAGTACGACACGGAATGAACGAAGACAAACACAGCGGGCGAACGGCGGGCATAGTCGTCACCCACGGCAAGCTCGCCGACGAGCTCGTCCGGACGGCGGAGCTGATCATCGGGGCACAGGAAGAGCTCTATGCCGTCTCGGGCGCCGACCTTTGCGACGAACACGTCATAGATCGTATCCGCGGCATCATCAGCCGCCGGGGGAACGCCAACGCTATTGTTTTCATCGATTACTTCGGCGGCTCCTGCTGCATCAACAGTGTTCGCGCGGTAGAGGGCGAGAAGGGGATCAAGGTGATCAGCGGCGTCAATCTGCCCGTCCTTCTCGCCTTCGCGACGAAGCGCGGCACGATGCCGTTCGAGGAGATGGTCGATCACATCATCAGGCGCGGGCGGGAGAGCGTGAAGGTGATCGATCTCTAGCGGTTCGCATAAGGGCCCGGCCGCTCGCCGGGCTTTTTCGTGATGGGAGCGAGGACGCATGATCGTGCTGTTTCGGATCGATGACCGTCTCATACATGGGCAGGTCATTCTCGGCTGGGGGAGCGCTCTCAAGCCCGATCGTATAGTGCTCGCCGACGACGAAGTCGCGTCGAACGACTGGGAGAAGAACCTCTACGCGTCGTCCGTTCCGCCCGAGATCAAGGTTTCCATTCTCTCGCTTACGGAGGCGGCGGCGCAGATCAAGCGCGGAATTTTCGATACCGAAAAGGTGATCCTTCTCGTGAGGCATCCCCGGTGCGTCGTCGCCCTTATGGACCTCGGTGTGAGCGTGGGTGAGGTCAACGTCGGCGGGATGCACTACCGGGACGGCAGAGAGAAGGTTCTGGACAATGTTTACGTCGATGCGGACGAGCGCGCGATCATGCGGGATCTCGTGAAGCGCGGGGTGACCCTCGATGGGAGGGCGCTGCCGGGAAGCCGGGCGGCGACGCTCAATTCCAGGGTCGTGTAGCCCCGGCGCTTCGGGCCGCGCCCGTTTCACGGCGCCGGCGCCGCGGGGGTGCATGAAAGGAGTCTCCGAAAAGACATGATTCACGTTCTTTCGACCTCCCTCCTGGCCGGCGCGCTCGCCGTGGATGATCGGTCCTCCGTGCGGCTCATGATTTCCCAGCCCATATGCGCCGGGCTCCTGACGGGGTTCGCGCTCGGAGATCCCGGCGGCGGATTCCTAGCTGGAGCGCTGATTCAGGTGATGTTTCTCGGCGTTATCCCCGTGCGCGGGATGCCGATGCCGGATCTCGCGCTGGGAGGGGTGGCGGCGAGCGCACTATACGTGCTCGCCTTGCGGTCGATAAACGGCGATCCAGGAGAGAAGGGGCTCGTTCTGTTCCTGTCTCTCGTCTCGGCGCTCGTCGTGGCGTTGGTGGGACGGGCGCTGCACAGATTCTGGGAGGGGCGGTCATATGTTCTCACGGAAAGGGCCGTGCGATGCGTCGATGCGGGGCGCTTCCGTCTCGCGTCCGCCCTCCATTTCTCGAGCGTGGGCGTTCATTTCGCCATCGGTTTCGCCGTTGTGGGAGTGGCGGTGCTCGCCGGCGTCCCCGCGATCGGAGGAATCGCCCGCGCGGTTTCAGGGAAATGGTGCGAGCCGCTCGGCTCGCTTCCG
>JAQTVX010000278.1 GCA_028706585.1 Candidatus Krumholzibacteriia bacterium
ATGGAGGCGCTTACACCACGAAGAGCTATCCGACGAACGGCGTCATTTACGTGGTGGGCGCGGCCGAGGTGCAGGGAACTGTGAGAGGGCAGGTGACCGTCGGGTGCAGCGGCGACATCAGGATCATGGATAACCTCGTCTACTACACGGATCCGAGAGTCGATCCGGCCTCGACCGACCTGCTCGGCCTCGTATCCGAGAAGAACATCAAAATGGCGAACGTCTCGGCGAACACCGACGTAGCAGATGAGACGGTGATGGCGGCCATCATGACGCTCAACACCTCGTGGACGGTGGAGAACTATGATTCCGGCTCTCCGAGAGGCTCGCTCATCGTTTACGGCGGCATCATTCAGAAACAGAGAGGGCCGGTGGGCACGTTCAACAGCTCCAACGGGGCGACCATCACAGGCTACACCAAAAAGTATTCGTATGATTCCCGCCTGATGGACAACCCGCCGCCGGCGTTTCCGACGACGGGGCAGATCGAAAAGATCGCCTGGACCGAGGTGGATCCCTCGACCGACATCTCGCTCAACGTCTGGTAGGATATCGGCGCTGGATCCGGATCGCCGGGCTCGAAACCATGCTCCCCGGCCGCACGGTCGGACTGCTCCCGCGGCCGGGGAGTCCTGTTCTGCGCCTCCCTTTCAATGTTGACAACGCGCCGGGCGCATTGTTATATCATCTCATGCCCTTAAGTGGTTAGGGGAGCTAATGGGCGTTCTTTCAAGGATGGGTGATATGAAGAAGCTCTTGGTCCTTTCGGCGCTCGCGCTGCTCGTATGCGCGGGATGTAAACCGGCGCATCCTTCCAAGGTTTTCGAGGATCCGGCTTTCGAGCCGAACAAGGTGGGCAGCGTTTTGATCACTCCCGTCATCAGCTCGATCATCGAAGGGGAGGATTCCCAGCGTCAGTCCGAACGGATACCCAACAGGATATTGATGGAGCTTCTGGGAGAACGAGGTGATTATAGATTCGTTTCGCCGGACCAGTTTCAGGGTGCCGTTGCGCGTGGCAGACTTGGGGACAGGTACGCCGCCTTCAAGGATGGTTTTACGAGGAAGCATGTCATAGACGGGGAATTTCTGAGCGAGCTCAAGGTCGAGCTGAACGTCGACGCGCTCCTCATTCCGCATGTGTATCTCTGGCACAAGGATGAGGCCGATTACCGCGAGGGAGCGACGAGCTCCGTTACCCAGGTCGGTGCCACGCTCACGCTCGTCGATATGGGATCGGGCGCGGTGCTCTGGGAAGCGAGCGATGAGAATTTTCGCGAAGCCGTGCGCAGCGAGGACCGTAGCGTCGTGGCGGCCGGCGGGGTCGATCGGCGAGTGAGCGGCGTCACGGGCACCGGAAAAGACATGTACGCGGCGCCCCCCTTCGATGATGTCACACTCGTTGTGTTCCAGTCGTTGGTGGGGGCGCTTCCGGCTCGCGCCGCGACGAAGTGACGCCCGACGAGCTGTGGATGGGGAAGGCGCTCGGGGAGGCCTCGAAGGCGCTTCGCAGGAATGAGGTTCCCATAGGCGCCGTCGTCGTCAAGGACGATTGCGTCATCGCCCACGGATACAACAGAGTCGAGGCCGAAAGACGCGCGACGGCGCATGCCGAGATCATCGCTATCGATCGTGCGTCGAAGAAGCTAGGCGACTGGCGCCTCGACGGCTGCACCGTCTATGTGACCGTCGAGCCGTGCCATATGTGCATGGGGGCGTTTTACCTTTCCCGCGTGCAGCGCGTTGTGTACGGCACCAAGCAGCCGCGGAGCGGCGCCTGCGGGTCGGTGGACAATTTCCACGAGGCGGAGCTTTTCAACCACCGCATCGATGTGACGGCGGGGGTGCGGGAGGCGGAGTGTCTTTCGCTCCTGCAGGCGTTTTTCGAGAGCTTGCGCTTGGGGCGCGGAAAGCGGAGAGATGCGAGAGCTGGCTGAATCGGCACGATTGGAAATCGTGTGTGGAAGTAACATTCCACCGAGGGTTCGAATCCCTCTCTCTCCGCCATATTTTTTGGGGCCGCCGGAGGCGGTCGGCTGAATGGATTCGAGAGCGGAGAGATGCCAGAGCGGTTGAATGGGACGGTCTCGAAAACCGTTGAGCAGGTTTCTGCTCCGAGGGTTCGAATCCCTCTCTCTCCGCCATGAAATACCTTGCTGCTCCGTGCGGAAAACGGTAATAGTAGTATAGGGTGGGGATGTAGCTCAGCTGGGAGAGCACCTCGTTCGCAACGAGGGGGTCGTCGGTTCGAACCCGATCATCTCCACCATATGATTCTTGGAGATCGTGCTAGACGGGGAGGTAGCGGTGCCCTGAACCCGCAAACCGCTCTAGCGGGGTCGAATTCCTGACTGAGGGAGTGTGGTTTTCGCGCGATCGACGGCGGAACGTGGTGTTGATGGTCAGGTCCCGCGCAATGGGAACCTGTAAACCCCGTCAGGACCGGAAGGTAGCAGCGGTACGCAGTCATTTCCATGTGCCGCGGTTTTCCCTAGCAGGAGCTAACCCCGCCGTAAGAGCCGAGGGCGCCTTTCGAGGCCGGGTGCACGATCTCCTTTTTCGCCGCAGCTGAGGGCGCTTTGATCATGTCGTATCTCGTTCTAGCGCGAAAATGGCGGCCGCAGACCTTCTCGGAGGTCGTCGGCCAGGAGCACATCACCGGGACGCTCAGGAAAGCCGTCGAAAAGGGACGGATCGCCCACGCGTACCTTTTTGCGGGTCCGCGGGGATGCGGCAAGACGACGACGGCGCGGCTCTTGGCCAAGATCATAAACTGCGAGCATCCCAATGGTTCGGAGCCGTGCAATGAGTGCCAGTCGTGCGTGGCGACCGCCGAGGGACGCCACCTCGACGTGATCGAGATAGACGGCGCTTCGAACCGCGGGATCGACGAGATCCGCGACCTGAGAGAGAAGATCAGCTACGCCCCGGCGCAGGGGCGATCCAAGATATACATCATCGATGAAGTGCACATGCTGACGCCGCAGGCGTTCAACGCGCTTCTCAAGACCCTGGAGGAGCCGCCGGTGCACGTCTACCTCATCTTCGCCACGACGGAACCGCACAAGGTCCCCCCGACGATCCTTTCGCGCTGCCAACGGTTCAATTTCAAGCGGCTCGAGCTCAAGGAGATCGCCTCGCAGCTCGAAAAGATCTGCAACATCGAAAAAGTGAAATACGACCCCGAGGCGCTCACGCTCATTTCCCGGCGCGCCGAGGGGAGCATGCGCGACGGCGAAAGCCTGCTGGATCAGTGCATCGCGGCGAGCGAGGGCGCGGTCGATCTCGACCTCGTGCGCCGCGTGCTCGGCCTCGTCGACTCGCAGCTTCTCGTTGATCTGTTGAAGCCAAT
>JAQTVX010000027.1 GCA_028706585.1 Candidatus Krumholzibacteriia bacterium
AAGGACTCGCGTTCTTGTTCCGAAGCCCAGACCGGGATCCGCTCCACCGCAGTCGTCGGAAGATTCGAATATCTCGATGCCTTCGGAAGAAAGATACGTCTTCACAAGGTCCGCCTCATGGCGGAAGTTGTAGCTCGCAACGACGACATAATCGTCTTCGGCCATATGCACCTTCTTCGAACTTTGAAGCATAGCATATCAGGCACTATTGACGCAGAAATCACGTTTTTGCGAAGCGCAGCTATCCTGCACTTGTGCCATATGATCATATCAGCTCGTCCATTGTCCACATTTGCGACATGAATCAGCGGCCGAGCAGAAGCTACCACAGATCTGGCCCAAAGTGCCTAATTTGTTCGGTGTATCATTTAGGGCCAGCAACACCTGTCCACATAACGGCCCGGATGACTTGCTAGCGCCGTCCACGCAAAACACGGCGCGGGCCCCCCTGAGTCTGTCAACATTCCAGAGCTTCCGCGAACCGCTCGTCAGTTCCATCTGCGTGTTCGCTGGCTTGCCCATATGATTAGTCGCAAACACGGTGACAGATTACATTGCAAACCTCTGGGCAAATCGTACTGCAACTTTCTTCACACACTTTCTCGCCATTCACTATCCTGCAATCCCAGGTACAAACTTCATGGCACGTAACGTGACACAATGTCTGGCATGACTCGTGACACTTATCATCACTAGCGGCCTTAGCCAAGAGGGCCCCAGTTGCGTATTTGCGTAAGTCGAGTGTCTCACCGAAATAAAAGAACGCGATCTTCTCCTCGCTTGAGGCTCCCCTAGCAAATGACTTGAGACCTTCCTGTGCTTCCGGATCCTGCAGCTGACCAGCAAGAACCTCGATTTGAGTGCTCAGCTCCTGTTCGGCCGTCATCGGCGCAGATTCGCCGGCCTGCACGCTCGCAGATTGTGTGGGTTCGTGCGATACAAGCCGAACAACCCCGTTGAGATATCCGATTCTGTCGGCTGGGACTGAAACCGTCTCGCCCTGAGCCATGTGTTTCAAGACTGCCTCTCGGTAGAGGACCGCAAACATAGCCTCGTGCCGAGCCGCAACCTTTGTGGTTTGAATTGATGGGGGCGTCGCGGATCTCGGGTCTTTACTTCCTGGCTCGGCGCTTGCTCCTGATATCCATCCAAAACAGACAAGCGCCATGCCAATGTTCAGGAATATTCTCATGTGCCCTCCTTTCATGCCGCTCAGTTCTGATGTCCAGCGAATTTATCTATGCTACGCAGATAGCGCTGCGAATGCTCGCCGCGTATGATAATATAATAAGAGATGTTTCCCCCTTGAGCCGCAATCACACTAGCATGAATTAACTCATTATGTCAAGCCTGTTCTAGAGCACACCGGACAGGCTCCGAGCGGCCACTATGATATGCAATGCTGGTTGCAGAGTTATATGTAGGGCCGGCGAGGAGAGAAACTGCCGGCCTCTTCATAGTGCAGATTGTCGCCGCGACGAGCTACGCCGCATCGGCAGCTTCCGCCGGAGCCCGCATGAACCGGGCGATCACGAGGCCCGCGAGCGTCCACGAGATCACATCGCGCGCCGCGAGCAGCAGGGACGTTTTCGCGGCGTATCCGCCAATTCCGATCTTCGCGATATCTCCGAACACCGCGAGCAGAAGACCGACGACAAAGACGAATAGCACCTTGCTGAAATACCGGGACAGGATGCGGCGCGAGGTCATCGACAAGAGCCAAGCCACCAGGATCGCGGCGACGAGCACGATCGCAGGCTCCACGAACAACATGCGTCCCGCCGCTTCGTGCCCAATCCCGCTGTAGCGAATGCCGTACACCGGCTCGCCGGGCGGGAATCCGACCCCGGGCACTGGCTCCGGATTGGCCATGTACGCGCCCGGCGCCGTGACATTCTCCTTCAGGATCGAATACACGGCGCGCTCGTTCGCGATCCCACCCATCTCCACTCTAGCCGTGAACCCGAAGACCGTGTTCAGGATGAGCGTCCAGAGCAGCAGCACGACACCGCCGAGAATCCCCGATAGCAGAATGCGTTTCAACATGGCATCCTCCATGGGCTCATCTTGTGCCTTCGCTTCTCACTGATTCTTCGTCTCCTTCGGCGCGGGCGCCTTCTGCACCGGCACGATTATCTCCATGCTGCCGACGAACACGCCCTTCTCGTTCGGTGACGGCATACTGAGATAAGTCTCCATCATGGGACCCGCCGGCCGGTACCCGTTCTCTCCGATCCATTTGTACATCGCGCCCATCGCCTTGCCCATGCCCTCGCCGCCCAGCTCGCCGGTGTACCTCAACGAGGCCATCGTCGTGTACTCCCACTTCTTGAGCACGAGAGGCGCCTGCGGCGTCTTCCCGGCCGGCACTGCGAAGCCGATCTCCCACTTGAGATTCTCGGCCGGAGTATCGGAGGGGCTGTTCCAGTAAATCCCGAACGGCATGGCGCCGATTATCCCCTGCTTGGCAGCCTCCCCATAGAGCTGCTGGAATGCAGCGCCGTGCTGATCGTAGCTCCCGGTCATCTCGAGGGCGCAGTACGCGAACGCCGTATCCACCTTGAGCTGAACCACGAGCGGCAGCTCAGCCTGCGCGGCGGACGTGTCCGCCGAGGCACCGGGATTCGTGGCGACGCTCCGCGCGCATACGACCGCCGCCAAAGACACCGCGAGCGCGAACAGAATCAGAACTGAGAATGACTTTCTCATCACTTCCTCCTTTTTGCCGGATAATAGCAGATCTTGCCCGATCTGCAACCGCCGCTCAGGCTTTCATCCACAGATGGACCGCTACAACTCCCAGGAAAATCGCGAAGGCGCGCTGAAGCTCCCGCGGTGGCAGCTTCACCGCGACAACCGCCCCCAGCCACGCGCCGAAAACCAGTCCGAGCGCGATCAGCAGAGCGACTCGTACGCTGACGAAGCCGTTCCGATAGTAATGCCAAGCCCCGAGCGCGCCGACCGGCAGCAGCAGAGCCGCCAATGACGTGCCTACGGAGGTCTGCGGTTTCATTTTGGCAATCAACATCAGGGCCGGCACGATGACTACCCCGCCCCCTATTCCGAACAGGCCGGATAGAAGGCCCGCAAGCAGGCCGATTGCTAGAAATTCCATGGCAACTCCTTCAACAAGCACGTCCCCCTGCGCATGGTCGCGCGAGCGATCGCGGCGAAGCAGGGCTGATTCGGCCGGACGAGACCGGGGCCCGGGAGCTCAGGCCGTAAGCCCGGATCCGTCGCGGGCCGCCGGCCCCAATTGAACGTCACGCCGATATTCCAGAATGTCCCCCGGGCCGCAATCGAGCTCGCGGCAGATCGCCTCGAGCGTCGAGAAACGTATCGCCTTCGCCTTCCCCTGCTTGAGAATCGAGAGGTTCGCGATCGTGATGCCGACCCGATCGGCGAGGTCGGTGAGCTTCATCTTCCGTTTCGCGAGCTCGACGTCGAGATTCACTATTATAGGCATATCGACCTCACACCGTCAATTCATGCTCTTCATGGAGCTGGTTGCCGAGGCGGAAGACCTCGGATATCACGATCACGATGAGCCCGCCGAGAATGAGCCCCGGGTTCAGCGTTTCCTTTAGAATCATGAGCCATGGGACGCTCGCGCCTTTCATCGCGATCTCGTCTCTGAACAGAAGAAACGTGCCCGTCTGCACAATGAACTTGAACATCCCTCCGAACGTCATGGCGTAGCCGACGATGCGCAGCCGCCGTGCGTTCTCGGCGGCGAACGGCTTCCCCGCGCTCACGTCATCGAATACATTGATCATCTGCACCACTCCGATGAAGAACAGCCCGCACAGCACGAGGATGCGGAAGTACGCCGCGAGCACGAGGCCGCGAGGCATGTTGAGGTACGAGAACTCGCCGTAGAGCTTGTGGAGGCTGAACCTGATGTCGCCGTTTTCCGACTCCCAGACGTTCGCCGCCTGCTCACGCGCGAGCGCGGGCATCTCGTACAATTCCGTCGTGGCCACACGGCTCAGATCGTCGGCATTCGCCATTGTATAGATGAAACAGCCGACCGAGTAGACGATGGCGAGCAGCGCGATGCCGAACGCGAGATGGATCACCACCTTGACGAAACCTGTGAGCGACCGAAGACCCGAGATTTTCATGTCGACCTCCTGTCGATAGCAAGACCCGATGTCTTTGATAGTCACGACATGATTATACCCCTATTTGGCCGATTGTCAACAATTATTTATTGAATATCGATAATTTATTACCGAGCAGCAATCAGACAGTGGCTCTTTGGGCGAGCCTGCGCGCGAGGACCTTTTGGCTATCTCCTACTTCTCCGGAGCGCCGATGAACCGGTAGACCGCCGCGCCGAGGAGACCTCCCGCGATCGGGGCCACCCAGAACAGCCACAGCTGGCCGAGAGCCCAGCCGCCGGCGAATATCGCGACGCCTGTGCTGCGCGCGGGGTTCACGGACGTGTTCGTCACCGGGATGCTGATGAGGTGAATCAGCGTTAGACAGAGACCGATCGCGATCGGAGCGAATCCCTGCGGCGCGCGCTTGTCGGTAGCGCCCATGATGACCAGGAGAAACATCATCGTCATGACCACTTCGCAGACGAGAGCCGCGGCGAGCGAGTACCCGCCCGGCGAATGGGCGCCGTACCCGTTCGATGCGAAACCGGCTGTCACGTCAAAGCCGGCCGCGCCGCTCGCAATGATGTAGAGAACGCCTCCCGCGGCGATCCCTCCCAGCACCTGGGAGACGATGTATGGGATGATCTCCTTCGCGGGAAGCCGGCCGCCAGCCCAGAGGCCGATGGAAATAGCCGGATTCAGGTGGCAGCCCGATATGTGCCCGATCGCGAAGGCCATCGTCATCACGGTCAGACCGAAGGCGAGCGCGACGCCGAGAAAACCTATGCCGAGGCCCGGAAACGCCGCCGCGAGAACCGCGCTCCCGCACCCGCCGAGGACCAGCCAAAAGGTCCCGAAAAATTCCGCGCCGTATTTCTTCATGATCGCTTCCCCCCTGAGTGGATTAGCAGGGCCCTGGAGGTCGACCGCTTGAAGCTCAGGGGCGGCATGAGGCGCCGCCCCATCACAATGTGCTTGCCGTAACGCTCAGGCGGCGGGCTTCTTCATCGCGCCCTTGATGAGCCCGATGATCGCCATAAGCACGCCACCGCCCACACCACCGCCCAAAACGCTCTTTATGATGGATCCGGCGTCGAGCCCGCCCGAAGAGGAACTCGCGCCTATCATTCCCAGCAGCTGGCCGCCGAGACCACCCCCGATTATGCCGACGATGGAGTTCCAGAGCCTGCCTAGATTGTACTTTTTCAACAATGACCCGGCGAGGTTGCCGCCGAGCGCGCCGCATATCAATTGGATGATCAAAGCTAGCATATTTATCACGCCTCCTTATCGAAACCAACGGCTTGTGACTCAGAGAATCAACCCGCAAGCAACGACAGGATAGCCTCCTTTCGCGTAGTTCCTCTAGGACTTGACCAGAACGGTCTTGTGCAGTGCTATGGTGCGGTAGGCACATCCTACAATGGATGCGTTTATTGCATCAAGGATTTTTGGGTCTCAGGGCGCGCTATTCGAAGGCAGCCTTTAGGTTTCGTTCGCCGTCGAGCGAGTAGATCTCGAACTCCTCGCGATGCAGCCGCGGATCATCGATGATCTCGACTCTCACGCGATACATATCGGCAAGCTCCTGGAGATTCTCGGCGCGCTCTTCGCGTATAAAAACGCCGATCACCGGATTCAGCTTGAACAGAATGCCGTTCTCGCGCCTCTTCCCGCCGCCGATGCGTCGGATCCAGTGCTCGATCTTCATCGCCATCGACTCGAGGCTCAGGACCTTGCCGCGCCCCGTGCAATACGGACACTCCTCGCTGTAGTAATGGAGCAGGCTCGGGCGTACGCGCTTGCGGCTGACCTCGATGATGCCCAGATCGCTCATCGGATAGACGCGCACGCGCGAACGGTCCTTGCGGAGCAGGTTCCGGAACTCGTTGTAGACCTTGCGGCGGTTCTCCTCCGCCTCCATATCGATGAAATCTATCACGATGATCCCGCCGATGTCGCGCAGCCTGAGCTGCCGGGCGATCTCCCTCGCGGCGATCATGTTCGTCTCGAGGATGGTTTCCTCCTGGTCCTTCTTTCCCACGAAACGCCCCGTGTTGACGTCTATCGTGACCAGCGCCTCCGTGTGCTCGATCACGATGTAGCCGCCCTTCTTGAGCCAGATCTTGCTCTCGAGAATCTTCTCGATGTCCCCCTCGATGTCGTAGAAATCGAAGATCGGGGTTTTCTCCTCGTAGAGCCGCACGCGCGCGGCAAGCTGCGGCGCGAACGATTTGAAATAGGTGCGCAGGCGCTCGTACTCGTCCTTGGTGTCGATGATGATCGACTCGACACTCTCGGAAAAGAGATCGCGGATTGCGAAGATCGTAAGGTCCACGTCCTCGTGAATGAGGGCCGGCGGCGTGGCGCGCTCGCGCTTTTCCTTGATCTCCTGCGCGGTCTTCTCGAGGTACTTTATATCGTCCCTCAGCGCGTCGTCGTCGACCCCTATGCCCGCCGTGCGTACGATGATCGCGGAGCCCTGAGGTCGGTATTTCTTGACGATCGCCTTGAGGCGCGAGCGCTCGCGGCGATCCTCGATCTTCTTGCTCACGCCGATGTGGTCGAATCCGGGCATGAGCACCGCGTAGCGTCCGGGAAGGGAGATCTCCGACGAGATGCGCGGCCCCTTGGTGCCGATCGCCTCCTTGCGGACCTGGACGAGGATATCCTGCCCTTTCTTGAGGAGGTTCTCGATCGGCGGGAGCTCTTTCTCCTTGCGGCCCCGATGCGGGTCTACGTCCTCCTCATCGAGGAGCTCGGGATCGATGGAGCCGGTCGAGACGTCGCTCACGTGGAGGAATGCGGCCTTCTCCTGGCCGATGTCGACGAACGCCGCCTGGATGCCGGGGATGACCGCGGTGACGCGTCCGAGGAAAATGTCCCCGACCGTGTGGCGGCTGTCCTCGCGCTCGATGAGGAGCTCGACGAGCTCGCGCTCCTCGAGAATCGCGATGCGCACCTCGCGGCTCGTGTAATTGATCAGTATCTGCGTCTTTACGTTTTTTGGGGCTTCCGAGCGATCATCTCTACGGGATCTTTGAAATCTTCTTCGCATTTGTACCGTATCTCCAGCCTTTGAATCCTTACGAGCGAGGCGATATTCTTCGGTATGAAGGCCATCAACAAATCCTGAGGCCGTGGCGCGCCTTCGCCGCCGGGAAGGACGAGCTCGAGAGCGTCTCCCACGGGCTCGCCGTCCGCTTCAGCGGCCGACCCGCGTTCCGCGGCCGGCTCATCTACCAGCCGCACGGCGCAGCCCGCACAGGAGCGCTCCTTGCCCTTGTCGTTCTTCAGGGAGGCGCCTCGCTCGAACAACCGCCTCCACTCGGCCTCAAACCATCGAGCCGGATCGACCGGCGAGCCGCCCGCGAACGGAAGGGCGCTCAAGCCGCTTTCCAACTCTCGCGCAAGAAGATACCACATGCGCTCCGTTTCGGACAATCCTTCGCTTTCGGCGGATGCCGATTTCAGGAGCTTTCTCAGGGCGTCGAAACGGAGCAGGTAGGTGTAGCGGGCCTCGCTCGGGAGCTTCCCCTCGCTTCTCGTAAACGGCCCGGCGCAGGCGGTCACCCTGATTCCCGGCGGCAGGAATCTGTTGAGGAGCTCCGTGGAAAGCGCGGCCTCCTCGACGAGCTCGACGTCGAAAAACTCGCCGAAGCCTTCAATGCCGACCGCGAGCGATGGGCCCGCGGACATCCTCGGGTGGGGATGAAAGCCCTCCGTGAAATGGAGCGGGAGCTCCGAGCGGCGCAGCGCCCTCTGGACGACGTTCATGGTCTCTATGTGCGAGAGAAACCTCTCGCGGCCGCGCTTCTCGAAGATAACGCGGTATCGGAAATGCTCACGCTGCGACGCGGCCGTTCCCAAAGACGGGCCCTTCAGCGCGGCCGCGCTGGGGACCGGCGTGGGAACGGCCGGTCTCGATACGGCTGCCGGCGCGGATATTCCCGCGAACGGGCCCATTGGAGCTCCCGCCACCGGGCTCGGAGCGGGAACGTCCGCGCCGTATGCTCTGTCCCGCTCCTTGCGAAGCAGGCTCTTCGTCGCGTGAAGCTCGAAGGCGTCCCACGGAAGCGGCTCGTCGACTGGCCGTGCCGCGATCAGAGCCTCGATCCCGAGGCCGCTCTCGGCAAGGGCGCGCTCCCACAGGTCGAAACGCAGCTCGCTGCTCCAACCGTCGAAGCGGCATCCGAGATCGTGTGCGCGCCTGAGCGCGGGCCAGAGGCGCCGGTCCCCGCGGGCGAGAATCCCTTCGAGCACGCTGATAGTCGGCTCCCTCAGGCTCAGATTGACGAAACGGCTTCGGATGCGCCTCGACAGATACTCCTCCTTGGCGCGGAACTCGTCGGCCGAGCACTGCCTCTCCCACTGAAAGGGCGTGTGCGGCTTCGGAACGAACGGGGAGATCGACACGCCGAGCTTGAACCTGGCCCCCTTGCGGGGCAGCATTAGAATCCGCGAGATCAAGAGCGCGGCGCCGTCAAGATCGCTCTCAGTCTCCGTCGGAAGCCCGATCATAAGATAGAGCTTGAGGGTTTGCCAGCCGCCGGAGAGAATCTTCGCGACGCCCTCGAAGATATCGGCGTCGCTGAAATCCTTCTTGACGACACGGCGCAGCCGCTCGGTCCCCGCCTCGGGCGCGAGCGTGAAGCCCGACCGCGTCACGGTGGACGAGGCCGCAACGATCGCGTCAGTTATCGTCTCTGGTCTGAGGCTCGGAAGCGCGAGCGATACATTCCTCCGCTCGAGCTCGGGAACGAGCCTCGCGAGCAGCTCGTCGAGCCGCGAGTAATCCGACGTCGAGAGCGACAGCAGCGACACCTCGTCCCACCCCGTCCAGTCGAGCCCCTCGAGAACGGCGTCCATGATCTCGTCCACGCTCCGCTCCCGGCAAGGCCTGTAGAACACTCCCGCGTGGCAGAAACGGCAGCCCCGCGCGCAGCCGCGCATGATCTCCACCGCCAGCCTTTGATGGACGATCTCGCTCGACGCCACGATCGGCCGCCGCGGCAGGTCTCCCGGCTCGAACCGATGCGTTCGAGCCTTGACGGATGCGCTGATACCGTCGACGTAGACCCCCTCGATCCGGGCGAGCGCCTCGCGCGCCGCGCCGCGTCCGGCCCCCTCCGCCTTGAGCCGCGAAAGCGCCGCCGCGGCCTCGCGCAGCGAATCCTCGCCGTCTCCGAGGAACACCGCGTCAATCGCGTTCAGAAAGGGAAGAGGGTTCGAGCAGCAGGGCCCGCCTGCGACGATGATCGGATCGCTCCCGCTCCGCTCGGCGGCCTCGAGAGGAATCCCGGCCAGGTCCAGCATCATGAGGAGATTCGTGTAGTGAAGCTCGTAGGGGACGGTGAACCCGATCAGATCGAACCTCGCGGCCGGCGTACCCGTCGCGAGCGATCGCAGGGGCTCCCCGCACGCGCGCATGAGCCGAGCGGCGTCGGGCCATGGGGCGAAGGCGAATTCGACCCCGACCCCCTCCATCGCGGCGAGCGCATGATAGAGGAATCGAATCCCAAGGTGGGACATCCCTATCTCGTAAACGTCGGGAAAGACGAGGAGCACGTTGAAGCGCCCCTCGCGGAAGCCGTCGTTCGAGAGATTCAGCTCGCCGTCCGAGTACCGCGACGGCCGCTGGACGAGCGGGAGCAGGGCCGAGACCGAAAACGTTTCGAATGTGTCGCTGATGCCGTCGCGTTCAGACGCGGTCCTCAAATATCCAACTCCTCCCTCACGCCGAAGCCTTCGCCGCACCCGATCCGATTCTCGAAAACGTCTTTGTGCAGGCAGCCGTCAGGCATGATGGGGTACTTGCCGCTGAAGCACGCGATGCAGTAGCCGTCCGGATCTTCGACGCACGTGAGGAGACCCTCTATGGAGAGATAATGAAGGCTGTCGACGCCGAGGTAATCCCTGATTTGGTCGACTGCATGGCTGGAGGCGATCAGCTCGCCGCGAGTCGGCGTGTCGATGCCGTAGTAGCACGAGTGCGTGATCGGCGGCGAGCCGATCCTCAGATGTATCTCCCTGGCGCCGGCCTGGCGTATGATCGAGACGAGCTTGCGCATCGTAGAGCCGCGGACGATTGAATCGTCGACGACGACGATCCTCTTCCCCTTGAGAATGCCGCGAACGGGGTTGAATTTGATCCGCACGTCCCAGTCGCGCATGCTCTGCCGCGGCTGGATGAACGTGCGTCCGACGTAGTGGTTTCTGATGAGGCCCAGTTCGAACGGGATCTTGGATTCTTCCGAAAAGCCGAGCGCGATCGTGTTGCTCGAGTCGGGCACGGCGATCACGAGGTCAGCGTCGACGGACGACTCGATCGCGAGACGCCTGCCGAGCTTGCGCCGCACCTTGTCGACGTTCTCCCCGAATATCCGGCTGTCGGGCCGCGCAAAATAGATGAACTCGAATATGCAGCGCCTGAGACGTTTTTCCGGCTCGGCGAAGCGCAGGTACTCCGGCCCGCCGCTGCCGAGGACGCAGACCTCCCCGGGCGCTATCTCGCGCACATACTCCGCCCCGATGATGTCGAACGCGCAGCTCTCGGAGGCGAAGACGTACGCGTCGCCGATGCGTCCGAGACAAAGCGGGCGGAAACCCCGCGTGTCGCGTGCGGCGATGACCCTGTCCCTCGTGAGAAACACGAGCGAGAAAGCGCCCTGAAGCTTCCGCAGGGCCTCGATGATCATCTCCTCGAGCGTTGCGGCGCGGCTTCGGGCGATGAGGTGGAGAATGACCTCGCTGTCGGTCGTGCTTCTGAAAATGGAGCCGTCCGCTTCCATTCCGCGGCGCAGCTCGACGGCATTGACCAGATTGCCGTTGTGCGCGACCGCGATCTTGCCCGCCTTGCAGTCGACGAGCAGCGGCTGGACGTTGGCGATGCTCGATAGCCCCATCGTGGAGTACCGGTTGTGGCCTATCGCTATCCTACCCGTGAGCTTCGAGAGAACATCCTCATCATAGACCTTCGAGACGAGCCCGAGCGCGCGATGCTCGTGGACGCATTCTCCGTCCGAGGTGATGATGCCGGAGCTCTCCTGCCCGCGGTGCTGGAGCGCGTAGAGGCCGAGGTAGGCGATCTGCGCCGCGTCGTCCGCCCCGTACACACCGAATATCGCGCACTCCTCTTTGAGCTTCACTTGCCCTTCACTCCTTGCCTCGGGCGCCGGCGGCGGGTTTCCCGGCTTCGACGCGCGTCGCCGCGATGATCTCGTACTGCTGATAATGCGGATTGAGGAGCAGACCCTCGCGCCGCGAACGGCTCACGAGCATTCTCTCGACGTCCGCGAGCGCAGCCTTTTCGGAGGACGCGCTCACGACGAGTCTCCATACCTCGCCGTGCTTCATGCCGGAGACCGTGACTCCCTTGATTCGCGCGTTGAGACGTTCGGTGAAACCGATCTCCCGATCGGGGCGCTTCTCGCGGACGAGACAATCGAACGCGTATAGGTTCCCGCCGCCCGCGGCCGTGCCGCCCGCCAATGACAGATCCTTCTCCAACGCGAGATCGCCTCGCGCGGGGCCGCCGAGCGCGGCGAGCCGGTAGAGATGCTTGTTCTGATTCGTGAATGCGCCGTCGAGACGGATCGCGCGATCGATCTCCTCGACGATGTTCTTCTCATCTGCGCCCTCGGCCTCCATCCCCCAGTACCAGTAGCGCGTGATCCCGCGCAACCTATCGGCGAAATTCAGCTTCTCGGCGAGGGTGATCCGGGCCGTCTGCGCTACGAGATCCATCACCTTGAGCCGCACCCAGAGCTCCACCGGAATCTTCATCGCGCATCCACTCCCTTTCCCTCGCGGAGCGCCGCGAAAAACCTGCGTCCCGGTCCCTCGTCCTCCATGCGCGCGGCCTCCCCCGCCGCCGCGCGCCGACTGCGCCCCCACTGGCCGCCGATGTCCTCGGGGACCTGGCGCAGCCACGTCGAGCGCTCGGGATGGGGCATCATCGCGAGAACGTTTCCTTCCACGTTGGAGACGCCGGCGATACTGTCGACCGAGCCGTTCGGATTCACCGGGAATGAATCGACGACGACCCCCGCCGGATCGCAGTACCTCAGCGCGATCTGGCCGCGACTCTTCATCTCGGCGAGAACACGCTCGTCCTCCGTCACGAAACGCCCCTCGGCGTGCGCGATCGGAATCGGAAAGATCTCCCCGTCGAAGTAGCGCCGCGTCCAGAGACAGCCGCCTTTCTCCTTCCTCAAATGAACCCACGCACAGTAGTAACCCTCGCGGTCGGCCATGACGTTCGGTGCGAGCGCCAGATCGACCTTCTCCCAGTGAATGCCCGGGATCAGGCCCGATTCGACGAGAACCTGCGCCCCGTTGCAGATGCCGAGCACCGGCTTCCCGCGGCGCGCGAGCTCCGAGACCGAGTCCATGATACGGTCCTTCGCCGCGACGACGCCGGCGCGGATTCGATCCTGGTAAGAGAAGCCTCCCGGGAGAATTATTCCAGCGCAATCGTCGAGGAGCGCCGGATCCTCGTTCCAGCGGAAGATTCCGGCCTCGAGCCCGATCGAGCGCACTGCATCCGCGCTCTCGTATTCGCAGTTCACGCCCGGAAACTGGATGATCGCGACGCGGCCCTTCATCGAGCTTTTCATGCGCGCCCGCCCCCCTTCGCCTCAACGCCGAATATCGAGCGGCACCCGGCGAGGTACGCCTCCGAGAGCTCCGCGAGATCCCATCGGGCGAGACTCTTCTTGCCTTGAATACAATCGAGCCGCGGCCGCGACTTGAGCTCGCCGAGCCTCGTGAGCTTCACGCGGTTGCGCGTGCACATGGCCAGCACCTCTCGTTCGATCCCCGCGGGAAGCTCGACGACGAAACAGCCCGTTTCGGAGAACAAGAGCTTTTCCGGCGGAAGACCGAAGCCGGCGAGCTCGTCCAGATCGAGCGTGAACCCGAGGGAGCCCTGACCGCCTCCGCCGAGCGCCATCTCGGCGAGCGTCGTCATTAGGCCGCCCTGGCCCACGTCGTGGCACGCGCGCACCCAGCCGAGACCGTGCATCTCGACTATCGACCGGATCAGCAGCCGCTCGCGCAGGAAATCCGCCTTCGGCACGTTCGCACCGAGGGTGCCGTAGGCGACCCTATAGTACTCGGAGCCGCCCAGCTCGTCGAGAATGTCGCCGACGTGGTACAGCACGTCCCCTTCTTCCTTGAACTGGATCGAGCGGCACTTCGAGTAGTCGTCGACGACGCCGACACAGCAGAGAACCGGGGACGGCGGTATCGATTTGCCGCTCTCGCTCTGATTGTAGAAGCTCACGTTGCCCGAGACCACGGGCAGCGGCGCCCCCTCGTGCGCAAGGTGCCCGATGCCGCGGCAGGCGTCGCCGATGCCGCGCACGCCCTCGGAAAATTCCCAGAAGACCTCCTCGATCTCGGGATTGCCGTAGTTGAGGCAATCGGTGATCATGGCCGGCACTCCGCCCACGGAAGCCACGTTGCGCGCGGCCTCGCAGACGCCGAGCGCGCCGCCCTGGTACGGATCGATCAGCCCGTAAAAAGGATTCCCGTCCACCGAGAACGCGAGAGCGATCTTGCGGCCCGCAAGCGGCGCGATCACGGATGC
>JAQTVX010000279.1 GCA_028706585.1 Candidatus Krumholzibacteriia bacterium
GTAAGCGATAACGGCCTCGGCGAGCCCGCGGCCGATGTCTTTTCCGCGGTGCTCCGGCTTCACGAAGAGCCGTTTCATCTCGGAAACCCTGTCATCGATTCTTCGCAGCGCGACGCAGCCCGCGATCTCTTCGCCGGAGTAAGCCAGGATAATCGTTCCGAAGGGCGGTGCGTACTCGCCGGGAAGCGTCTCGAGCTCCCGGTCGAAATCCTGGAAACAGAGGTCGATGTCCAGAGACGCGGCATAGTCCTCGAAGAGTCTCCGAACAATCGGCATCTCCTCGGCCGAGTCGACGTGGACGAGCTTCACCATTCGCACCTCCGTTCGCGCGACTTCGATAAAGAAACGGGCGCAGGCGGCGCGACGCGCCGCTGCGCCCGTGACACTGATCAGATCGGCAGCTCCCTAGAACGGGAACCCATAACCGACCATTATCGAGATGGTGCTGTTCTTCGCGTCGGGCTGCTCGGTCATACCTATGGCATCCAGCTCCGCGTCGCTGAAGTCCGTGAGTCCCGTGAGGCCGATCTCGTAGCGCGCCTCGGCGAAGATCAGGCCCTTCTCCAGCTGGTAGCCGACGCCGGCGCCGGCCACAATACCGATGTCCATGGTCTTCAACTGATCCTTGATGTCCTCGTCTTCGACCTTGGCCGACATCAGAAGGCCGAAGGCCGGACCCGCGTATAGCATGGGCTTTATCTTACCTTCGGTCGGGAGATTGACCTTGAGGAGCAACGGAAGCTCCAGATAGGTCGTTTTCCAATTCTCCTCGCCTTCTTCGGCATCCATCGTGGTGCCCTTCATTGAGAAGAGAAGCTCCGGCTGCACGGCGAAAATCTCGGTGATGTCGTAGCTGAAGAAAACGCCAGCGACCACGGCGGTCTTTGACGAGGCGTCCTCGACGTCGTCACCGGTGAGGTTCGCGATATTGAGGCCGCCCTTGACGCCGAACATCATACCCTCGGCAAAGAGCGACGAGGCGGCGAACAGCATCATCGCCGCGAGCATCATAGCAAGCGTGAACTTCTTCATTTCTTCCTCCCTCTGTGTAGAACGGATTGAGAATCACGAAAGTGTATATTAATCGAAGTCTGCAGCGATAGAATCACCTCCTCGACAGCCTTGCTTTATCAATGCATACCTCGATAATTAGGAGTACATGTACAACAGACGGCCATTTTATTGCAAGAACTCTTTTTCATAATGCAAAACGAATTCCAACCGCGGTCGCCGGCCCCAGATCTCATGATATACGATTGATCGCAGTGGCAAGTTCCATGGAAAAGATGGTGGGCCCACCAGGGTTCGAACCTGGGACCGACCGGTTATGAGCCGGGAGCTCTACCGCTGAGCTATGGGCCCGTACGCGCCGAACGGCAATACAGAAGCACTGCCGAAAGCGCTGTTTACGATATCATCACGATTCCGGCAGTGCAATCTTTTTCAAATTATACGTCTATGTAGCCCTTGAGCTTCCTGCTCCTGCTCGGATGCATGAGCTTGCGCAGCGCCTTCGCTTCGATCTGCCGCACGCGCTCCCTCGTCACGCTGAAGATCGTGCCGACCTCCTCGAGAGTCCGCGGCGTGCCGTCACCCAAACCGAAACGCAGCCGCACGACCTTCTCCTCGCGCTTGGTGAGCGTCGCGAGCACCCTCGACACCTGATCGCGAAGCATCGCGTGGGCCGCCGATTGATCCGGCGCCGAGGCGGAAGTGTCCTCGATGAAATCGCTCAGGTTGCTGTCGTCGTCCTCGCCGATGGGCCGGTCGAGCGAGATGGGCTCGATGCTGGCCTTCATTACGCTCTTGACCTTGCCGACCGGGTAGTTCAGGCGGCGCGCCACTTCCTCCGGGGTCGGCTCTCGTCCGAACTCCTGAACGAGCTTGCGCTGGGTCCGCGAGACCTTGTTGATCGCTTCGATCATGTGGACCGGCACGCGGATCGTCCGGGCCTGATCCGCGATCGCTCGCGTGATCGCCTGGCGGATCCACCAAGTCGCATACGTGCTGAACTTGTATCCCTTACGATAGTCGAACTTGTCGACGGCTCGCATGAGCCCGCTGTTGCCCTCCTGGATGAGATCGAGGAACTCGAGCCCGCGGTTCGTGTAACGCTTGGCGATGGATATGACAAGGCGCACGTTCGCCTCGATCATCTCCTGCTTCGCTCTCTGTGAACCTCGCTCCCCCTCCCTGATATCCTGGACGATTCTCTTGACCTGATCGTAGTGGACGTTCTCCTTGTTCTCGACGTGGTGGATGGCGCGGTCGAGCTCCTTGAAGCGATCGGCGAAGTTCTTGAGCTCGGGGGCCGACCATTTGACTTTCTTCTTGAGGATCTGTTTCTCTTTCGCACTGCCGCCAGAGAGCAGCTTGATCGCCCTGTCGACCTCCTCGTGATTCATTCCGACGAACTTCTCGTACTCGTGGACCTGTTTCTTGTGCTGCTCGATCCTTTTGAGGACTTCCTTGATCTTCTCGACGAGGCGGTCGACCTGAAAGGGATTCAGCTTTATCTTGCGGTATTCCTCCTGGAGCTTCCGGTTACGCATCTCGATCTGCCGCTGGATCTGGGCCGTCGCATTCGCCGGATGTTTCTTCTTGAGCTTCGCCTCAGATTCGACGATCTCCTCGCGGAGCTTGATGATGCGTTTCAGGATGCCGACGTACTTCTTGAGTTCCTTGCGTCCGGAGAGATGCGGGTGGAGCCCGCCGGTCTCCACCTGTACGAGATCTTCGAGACGCATTGTCCCTTTCTCGAGCTTCTCGACGTATCGTTTGAGCTCCTTCGTCGTCGCGTTGAGCCTGAACACCGCCTGGAATATCTTGAGGTGGCCTTCCTCGATCCTCTTGGCGATTTCTATCTCGCCTTCGCGGTCGAGAAGCGGAACCTTCCCCATCTCGCGCAGATACATGCGCACGGGATCGTCGTAGCGCACGGTGGTGACGAGCATCTGCTCGGACTTCTTCGCTTCTCGCTGCTCGCGTTTCTTGCGAGCTTCGATCTTGAGGACCGCCTTTGCGCGCGAATCAAAGAACTCGATATTCTCGTCGCTCAACCGGTCGTACAGCTCGATGATCTCGTCCGGCTCGAATCCCTCGCCGACGAGCTCCTCGATCTCCTCGTTGAGAACGTACCCCTTGTCCTCCGAGACCTTCTTAATCTCGAGTAGTATCTCTTCTATCCTGTCGAGTTCCATCAATCCGGATTTCCTCCTTGAGGCCCCCGCTCCCTCAGCTAGCGGGAAAGCTCCCGGTAGGCATTCGTTATCTCCCGTCTCTCCCCGTCCGCCTGCGCTCCCTTGTCGGTCTCGAGCGCCCGAAGCCGTTTCTTCT
>JAQTVX010000280.1 GCA_028706585.1 Candidatus Krumholzibacteriia bacterium
TCGACGCCGCGAAACACCTTCACGTCTCTGACCCCGCACGAGGGAGAGCGGCTCTTGAGAATAAAGCCGTCTACGGCGGATAGCGACTCCAGGAACGTCCTGGCGAAGCGCACCATCCGCTCGGTCACGTCGAGGCCCGTCGAAGGCTGGAGAAGCCTGAGCCCGTTCGGGCCGGAGGCGACACGGATCGGCTCGCGCGGCACGCCGAGCCCGATCTCCACTTCGGCGCAGACGGGAACGAAATCGACGTCCGGCATCAGCGCCTTTACGAAGTCCGAGGAGATCCCGAGGCCGTTGTACCGGCATGCCGCGAACCCGAGGCACTTGCTCACGACCACCGTGGGTCTGGCGAGAGAGCCCATGCGATCCTCCAATCGAGAAACCTAGCGATTGAGAAGATAGATCGACGCGTTGAGAATCGTCGCGAAGCTGACCCAGAGAATATACGGGACGAGAAGCACCGCAGCCGTTCGTGATATCGGCGCGAAGACCACGATCGTAGCGACGATCGTCACCCATAGCGCGACGATGACGACGAGCCCGTACAGCGGCGATTCGGCGCCGAAGAACGCGAACGACCAGAGCGCGTTGAGAACGAGCTGCGCGAGAAATACGGCAAGCGCGACCTTGACCCCCTCCACGGCGAGGCCCTTCCGCCAGACGAGATAGAGCGCGACCCCCATCATCAAGTAGAGGATCGTCCATACCGGGGCGAACAGCCAGCCCGGCGGCGAGAACGAAGGTCTGGCGAGGCCGGCGTACCATGGGCTACCGACCTTGGGCGTCGTGGCGATGGATCCGATGAACCCGGCGAGGAGGCACAGGGCCACGCCAGCCGCGAGCTTGATCGTTTGAGGCGGAAGCAATTTGCTCATCGGGCCTCCTCTCCCCATCGATGGGGCGGAGCGGCGCAGCCGCGCGCTCCGCGCTATTCGCGCGGGAGATTGACGAGATGGACCTTCTTATCCCCCGCGACCACGCGGCCGATCTGAAACGGATTCCAGCGATAGCGGCCGCTCTCAACGGCCTCGTCGGTGTCTGCCGGGACGATGACGACCATTCCGATTCCCATGTTGAACACGCGGTTCATCTCCGTCCAGCCGACCCCGCCCCGCTCCTTGAGGAACTCGAAGAGAGGCGGCACTTCCCATTTCGAGGCGTCGATCTCGACCGCCGTTCCGGCGGGGAGTATGCGCGGGATGTTCTCGAGGAGGCCTCCGCCGGTGATGTGGGCGAGCCCTCTTACTTCGACGCGCGCGCGCAGATCCCTGATCTCGGGAAGGTAGCTCCGGTGAACGGCGAGAAGCGCCTCGCGGACGCTCCTCCCTGTGCCGGGAAGCTCGTCGTCGATCGAGAGCTTGGCTTCCTCGAAAACGATCTTGCGCGCCAGCGAATAGCCGTTCGTGTGCAGGCCGCTCGACGGAAAGGCCCAGATCGAATCCCCCGGCCGAATCGAGCGACCGTCTATGACCCGCGCGCGCTCGACGACGCCGATGATGCAGCCGGCGAGGTCGTACTCTCCCCCGCCGTAGAACCCTGGCATCTCCGCGGTCTCGCCGCCGATGAGCGCGCAGCCATTCTCCCTGCACGCCTTCGCGATCCCCTTGACGATCTCGGAGACGACCTCCGGATCGAGGGCGCCGCTTGCTACGTAATCGAGGAAGAAAAGCGGTTCCGCGCCCTGAACGAGGATATCGTTCACGCAGTGGTTGACGAGATCCTCGCCGACCGTGTCGTGCTTCTTCGAGAGAAAGGCGACCTTCAGCTTGGTCCCGACGCCGTCCACGCTGGAGACCAGCACGGGGCTCGTGAGCCCGAGCGGCATCTGGAAGAGGCCGCCGAAATTCCCGATTTCAGAGAGCACTTCCCTGCCCCACGTCTCCCGCGCCAGCTCGGCGATCCGTTTCTTCGCCCGGTTCGCCGCGTCGATATCGACTCCCGATTCCCTGTATTTGGAACCCGCCATTCGCTCCTCCCCATTGAACGCACGCAGAAAATACGACAACCGATGCAACCGGCATTATACCCGAATTATCGCCGCCAGAATAAACAAAATGTGGAATTAGACCTGCACGTGCTCGATGAGGGAGTTGTAGATCTCGGTCGTGGCGTCCGCCTCGATGATGATGGGGAATTCCCCTTTCCAGTACAGGTCCAGGAGAATCTCCACCGTCTGCTGGTCGAACTGCTTGCCCTTGTACGTTTCGAGCTCCTCTATCACGCGGGCGATCGGAAGAGCCTTGCGGTAGGGACGGTCCGAAGTCATCGCGTCGAATGCATCCACGACGTTGAGGATGCGCGCAGCCAGCGGCACGTCGGTTCCCTTGAGGCCGCGCGGATATCCGTTCCCGTCCGGGCGCTCGTGGTGGCTCCGGATGACGTCGGAGGCCTCCTTGAGGAACTTGAGCTGCTCGACGATATCGGCGCCGACGTTCGGGTGGCTCTTGAGCGAGCGCCATTCCTCCTCGGTGAGCGGACCGACCTTGAGGAGAATGTCGTTCTGGACGGCGATCTTGCCGATGTCGTGCAGAAGCCCCGCGTACTCGAGCATCTCGAGATCGCGCGACGACGTCCCCATCGCCCGGGCGATGCGGAGCGCATAGCGGGAAACCCTGAACGAGTGGCCGTGAGTGAACGGGTCCGACGCGTCGATCGCGGAGGTGAGCGCCGCGACGGTATTGATGTGCGCCTCGCGCATGTCGAGGTAGAGCTGGAACGAGTACCGCGCGAGGAAAAGCGGAATGATGAACAGCGCGATCGTCCATACGCCCGAGTTCGCATATAGAAGCGCGATGATCGCGCCGACCGGGAGGAATGCGAGAATGTGGACGAAGTTCCACATGTAGTTCTGCTTCCAGACGTGGAGCGGATTTCTCCCGTCCGAGAGAGCGATCACGAAGCTCACCGCCCACGTGTTGAACATGTAATAAACGACGCCGGCCGCGGTGAGAGGGATGAGGAACAGAGGCGAATTGATCTCGCCGAGGCTGCCGAACGCCTTGTAAACGAGACCCGAAACCCCCACGGTCATCACGAGGAGGGGCACGTTGAATATCAGCTTCATGAAGCTTCGCCGCTGGAGAATCCCCTCGGTGATGATCGTCGCGATGCCCTCGATCACGGCCATGGCGGCTGGGCCGAAGAGAACGATTCCGGCGAGATCTATCGGAGACGACGCATAGATCGAGGCGCCGCCGCGCGGCAGCGAGATCTGCGCCGAATCGGCCAGGATGATGAGGCAGATGAAAAGGAAGATATCGCGCCAGTGATTCTCGGGGAAATCGCGCAGCAAATACGCGAAGAAGACCAATCCGGCCGCGATGAACAGA
>JAQTVX010000281.1 GCA_028706585.1 Candidatus Krumholzibacteriia bacterium
CGTACATAAGACCTCGCTCCATGCAGAGCCGCAGCCGCTATGGCCAGAGACGCCGGTGGCGGCAAATTCACCGCCTCCTGGCAAAAATCCTGATGGTTTCATGGCGTTTCACTATCCGGAAGGATGGAATATGCAGATTTCGTACCGCCGTTTGATCACTGCCCGCTTATGAGCGCCAGGATCGTCGTGTTGGGCTCCTTGCCGACGGCTGTGATATTGTAACCGATGTTCACCCCGTTTTGCTCAACGCATGCATAGCCTATCTGTCCCGGCTCCGCCGCCGCACCGTTCACCGGCTCGCTATTGGCCTTCGTGAAGGGGTTCTCCATAAGCCGGGCGTTCGGAAGCAGCTCCGTGAGCGTGCTCCCGCTCAACGTTTGGGAGTTATCCACGTCTGCGGCATAGATGCCGTTATTCTGAAGCGCGAAATCCTCCGCGGCGATCTGGACTGTATGGCTGTTCGACTTCACCGCCGCCTCTTTGGAACGGGACACCATGGTGGCAAAGTTCGGAATCGCGATAGCCGCCAGAAGTCCGATGATCACCACGACGATCATGAGCTCTATCAGAGTGAAGCCCCTGCTGTTCATCATTTCAACCTGCCCCATCAAAGAGCGACCCTGCATACGAGCATTCGCTAAGGACGCATTATGCAACTGGCCGGGCCTCTCAACGCCGTATCGGCGCTTCACGCAAGATTCATTCCCAACGCGCCCGGTCAATTAACATACGGCCACCGCATACAAAAAATGGGCGGCTCCGAAGAGCCGCCCATGTGACTTCCCGCTTGGGAGCAGCGATTACTGACCGCTGCTCAGCGTGATGATGGTATTGCCGTCAACCTTGCCGCAGCCCGTAATCGCGTAACCGATGTTCACGCCACCCTCGGCATAGGGGGCGTATCCGGTCTGGCCAGCCGTTGCGGCCGCGCCATCGACAGGCTCAGTAGCTTCCTTGGTAAACGGATTGTCCATCAGAACGCCGCCCGGAAGCATATCGGTGATCGACTGGCCGGACGGAGCCGCTTCAGAAATGTCCGCGGCATAAACGCCGTCGTTCTGAACTGCGAAGTCCTCGGCAGCGAGCTGCACCGTATGGCAGTTCGACTTGACAGCGGCTTCCTTCGCGCGTGCCTGCATGTTGATGAAGTTCGGAATCGCTATAGCAGCCAGAATACCTATGATCACGACAACGATCATAAGCTCGATGAGGGTAAATCCTTTGTTACTCACTGAGGCACCTCCTTCACTTTCTGCCTTTCAAAGCTGATGCTTTGATTCCTTATTCATGGCGGTCACCGTGAACCGGTAGTTTTTCGAGTGCCGGCCCCGCCTGGCCGTGCTGCACCTGTTACCGCAAGGTTTGTGCCAAGGCCACTCAAACCTGGATATCGTGTAACTCATGACCTTATAATACGTTCGGCGGTACCCCCTTTCGCGTTATGAATCCGCTTGTTTCAAAATGCCCATCCGGTCTTTCTCATTGCAATTCGGAGGCGTTTCGAGCCTTTCTCTATTGATCCTTGAGCCTGTCCTGCGAAAGCCCGTAGCGCTGGATCTTCCGGTATAGCGTTGACGCGTTGATGCCGAGGATCGCGCTCGCCTTTTTCTTCTGCCAGTTCGTCTCCTCGAGCACCGAGACGAGGTACTCCTTCTCGAGCTCGTCGAGGGTCATCTGCGTTTCCTGCATGACGACCTTGCGGCGCTCCTGCGAATGGTGGCGCACCTTGTCCGGGAGATCCTCCACGTTGATCTCGTCCCCCTCCTGCAGGATGCAGGCGCGCTCGACGATGTTCTCGAGCTCTCGGACGTTCCCCGGCCAATCGTAGGCCGTCAGAAGCTCCATCGCTTCACGGGAGATCGTCTTGCGTCTGCCGCTCCGGCCGGAGGCGATGTGCAGGAAGTGCTCCACGAGGAGCGGGATGTCGTCCCGCCGGTCGCGCAGCGGTGGTATGACGACCGGAATGACGTTGAGCCGGTAGTAGAGGTCCGCGCGGAAGCGCTCCTCCTTGACGGCCTTCTCGAGATCGGCGTTCGTCGCCGCGATCAGACGCACGTCTACCTTGATCGGGGCGGTACCGCCGACGGGGATGATCTCGCGTTCCTGGAGCACGCGCAGAAGCTTCACCTGGATCGCAAGCGTCGTCTCGCCGACCTCGTCCAGGAAGAACGTCCCGCCGCTCGCCACCTTGAACATGCCGTCCTTGTCCCGAATGGCGCCCGTGAAGCTCCCCTTCACGTGGCCGAAGAGCTCGCTTTCGAGGAGATTCTCCGGCAGCGCCCCGCAGTTGATCGAAACGAACGGGGCGTTCGCGCGGCCGGACCGGTAGTGGATCGCCTTGGCGATGAGCTCCTTGCCGGTGCCGCTTTCGCCCGATATGAGAATGGTGCTGTCCGTCTCGGCAACCTTGTTCACGAGGTTGAAGACACCCTGGATTTCCTCGCTCTTGCCGATGATCTCCTTGAAATCGTCCTTCTTCTTGAGCTGCTTCTTGAGAAACATGTTCTCGTTCTTCACGCGGTGCAGATCGAGGGCGTTCCGGATGACCATCTTGATCTCGTCGTTTTTGGCGCGCTTGATCAGGTAATGGAACGCACCGCGGTTGAGGGCGTCGATCGCGGTCTTGGTCGACGCATAGGCGGTCATGATGATGACAGGCAGCGACGGATTAGTCTCTTTCACCGCGCCGAGAAGCTCGATGCCGTCCATCCCTTCCATCCTGATATCGGTGATGACGACGTCGAGACTCGATTCCTTGATCTCCTGAAGCGCCTTCTTGCCGTTATGCACGGTCTTGACGTCGTACCCCTCCTTCCGCAGCATGATGGACAGGTATTGGCACATGCTCTTCTCGTCATCGACAATGAGTATCTTCTCTCCTGCCATTCAACTGTACCCCCGGATTGAACACCCTAGAAACTGATGAATTCTTCCTGCGGAAATGTCTCCCGCTTCTCGCCCGCTCCCGAGTAGACCGGGAGAATGACCGAGAACCGCGTGCCGCTGCCGGCGGCGCTCGTGACACGCACGTGGCCGAAGTGGCTCTCGACGATCCGCGCGACTATGGCGAGTCCGAGCCCCGTCCCTCCATCCTTCGTCGTGAAGAACGGCTCGAAGATGTGCGGAAGGACGTCCTCCGGCACCACCGGTCCGGAATTCTCGAAATCTATCGCGACGCACTCCTCGGGGCAGCCTCCGTCGCGCAGCGCCTTGATCACGGTATCGATGCGCATCGTCAGGCGGCCGCCGTCCGGCATCGCCTCATGCGCGTTCATGATGAGGTTCAGAAACACCTGCCGTATCTGCTCGTCGTCCGCGTAG
>JAQTVX010000282.1 GCA_028706585.1 Candidatus Krumholzibacteriia bacterium
CGGCGAAAGCTCCCGCGAGGCATGCCCTGATACGAATTTCCCCGCGGCCTCCCGGGTGCGCTCCTCGATGATGCGTATATAGCCGTTGCGCGTCTCCCAGGGATCCTTGAACAGGCCCGCGGTCTCTTTCTCATACAGCGAGGCGAGCGTCTCCCCGAGAGTGCCGAGTCCCGCGCGCAGCGGCGAGCGCCACTTCTGGTTCCAGCCCGGCTTGCCGCCCGAGCTGTCTCCGCAATCCTCCTTCCAGCGCCCGACTCCGTGGAAGCACGACCATGACGTTCCCTCGCCGTTGGGTCCCGGCTTGAGCTCGACCTCGGAACCCGGCTCGTGCCCGGCGAGGTATGCGCCGAAATTCGTCATCGCGATCTCGCGCCGCGGACCCGCCGATTCGACGAGGTACGACAGCGCCATGTCGGCGAAGGGCTCGTGATGGCCGTACACCTCGCCGTCCGTGGCGCTGACGACGAGATCGCCGCCGGATCGGGGATACGCGAGATCGATCGCCGCCGCCAGGTCGTCCCCGTTTCTCAGGAGATGATTGAAGCTCACGTCCTGCGACAGGGTAGCATCGTAGAAGAATATATCGATGAAGCGCGCGGCGTCGCGCTTGCCCTTGCCCGCAGGCGCGAAACAGCGGTAAGGAACGCCCGCGGGAATAGAGCCTTTCGAGACGTCCTTCCATGGCGAGCCGCCGTCGAGCGGGCGGACCCTGAGCGCCTGATGCGGCGAGAGCACGATGAAACGAAAGCCGAACTGGATCAGCATCTCGAGCGTTGCGCCGTTGATCGCTGTTTCGGGCAGCCATAGCCCCTCGCTCTTGCGGGAGAATCGGCGCTCGAAGTCATAGAGTCCCCAACGGATCTGCGTCTCCTGATCGCGCTTCGAGGCAAGCGGCATTATGACGTGGTTGTAGCACTGGGCGATCGCGTTCCCGTGCCCGGCGAGCCGACTCGCGCTCGCGCGGTCCGCCTGGAGCAGGCGCGCGTAAGCGTCCGGGACCTTGTCCTCGAGCCACGAGAGCAGGGTGGGCCCGAAATTGAAGCTGATCCATTCGTAGTTGTTGATCAGCCTCGTGATCCTGCCCATGCCGTCGAGCCGTCGCGAGAGGGAGTTTGGAAGGTAGCATTCGTCCGCGATGCGCTCGTTCCAGTCGTGATAGGGCGCGGCGCTTTCCTGGCGCTCGATCTGTTCGGTCCAGGGATTCTCGCGCGGAGGTTGATAGAAATGCCCATGTATGATGAGGTGCCTTGGCCCGGGCGTCGTCTCCATCGAGGCGTTCTACCCCCTGTAGATTCGATAATCGATGTCGGGAAAAATGTTGTCCCGGTGCTCGACCTCTCTGAGCCACTGGTCGTTGACCTGCGAGCTCAGGAGGTCATTGTAGATGCGGTCGAAGCGGGCTATGTGATCCTTCGTGCGCTTGTGAGCGTATTCGACCATCGTGCCCGTCTTCATGATGAACGCCCAATCGCTGCCCTGCGCGAGCAGGAGCTCCCGTGCCGCCTGATTGAGCGCGCGCTGCGCGAGGCCCTCGGCGTCGGGAAAGCGGTTGGCGAGAATGACCATGCGATCGGCCATCATGTGGAGGTGCGGGTAGATCCAGTCGTTGTCTCCGTTGAGCCATACCTCGCTGTAGCCCTTCCAGCCCCACGATGACATCGAAGGGGCGATGACCTGAAGCTTCGGGTGGCGTTCGAGGTATTCCCACGGCGTGATCATCTTCATGGTTTTCTGATCGAAGTGGATCTTGCGAATGAGGAACTCGATCCATTCTGGCCCTTCGTACCACCAATGCCCGAAGAGCTCCGCGTCGTACGGCGAGACGATGATCGGTTTGATCCCAAGGAAATCGTGCAGCCATTCGATCTGCTTCTCGCGATTGAACATGAAGTTGCCCGCGTGCGCGGCCGCCTTCTCGCGCGCGATCGAGGGTCTGTACGGCTCCTTGTGCTCCGTCTGTCCGGTGATGCGGTAGTACTTGATGCCGAGGTTGACGCGGTGCCCGTCCGGGTGAAGGTACGGTCGGACGTAGTCGTAGTCCAGATCGAAGCCGACGTCCCGGTAGAACTCGCGATAGTCGTAATCTCCGGGGTAGCCCTGTCTGGCGCTCCAGACCTGTTTCGAGGATTCCATGTCGCGCCCGAAGGCCGCGACGGCCGATGGGCAATAGACGGGGGCGAATATGCCATACCGGGGCCGCGGAGTTCCGAACAGTATCCCGTGCGTGTCGGTGAAGAAAAACCGGATGCCGGCCTGCTTGAGCAGCTCGTCGACCCCCGGTGCGTATCCGCACTCGGGGAGCCAGATGCCCCTCGGGCGCCGGCCGAAATGCTTTTCGTAGTGGGAGCACGCGATCTCGATCTGCGCCCGGGCCGCCCTGCGATTGGGCATGAGGGGCAGGTATCCGTGCGTGGCCGCGCACGTGATGATCTCGATTTTCCCCATATCCTGGTAGCGCTTGAACGCCTGGATGATGTTGCTGTAGTAGCGCTCGGTGAATATCTGCCGCGCGCGCGTGAGCTTCCAGAAATACATGAGGGCGAGCTCGTGAAATTCGGGGGTCCAGCGGGTGCGCTCGATTTCCCTCCCCGCGAGGTCGATGAGCTTGTTGATGTGCCGCAGGTACCTGTATTGCAGGAGCGGATCGCTCATCATCGACAGCAGCGTGGGCGTCAGCGACATCGTGAGGCGGAAATCGACCTTGTCCTCGATGAGCCGGTCGAACGACTCGATCAGAGGGATGTACGTTTCGGTCAGCGCCTCGAAGAACCAGTCCTCTTCGAGGAAATGCTCGTACTCCGGGTGCCTGACGAAGGGAAGGTGGGCGTGAAGGACGAGCGCCAGGTATCCTTTTTCTTCGCTCATTTAAGCACGGGCGCTTTCTTGTTGGATTTTCTGGTGACGCTGGTTTCGATCGTGCGCTCCTCGACACCGTCGCCGGACGTCGCGACCGCGGGAAGATCGATCTTCCCGTCGGGGAGAGCGAACCTCATCGAGAACGTCCCGTCGGGACGGAGCTTTATCTCTTTTCCCTGCACGGTCACGCGCGCATCGGATTCGGTGCCGCCGTAGAGGATGAGCTCGGTCGCGATCCAGAACCTGAAGCCGCGCTCCTTCGCCTTTTCGTACAGGGCCCCGCTCCCGAAGCTCGTCACGGCGCCGGAGCCCATCTGCTCGAGGAGACGTTTCTCGAGCAGGCCCTTGAGCTCCCCGGACGCCGAGTGCATGTCGAATCCGCCCGAGGCGGCGAATATCCTGTCGAAGATGTCGTCAGGAACGAGCCACTGCTCGTCGATGCGGTC
>JAQTVX010000283.1 GCA_028706585.1 Candidatus Krumholzibacteriia bacterium
TTTTGCACAGCAGGAGGTTCGGAAGATGAAAAGAACGTTATTGCTGGTTCTCGCTCTCATGCTCGTCGCGGCGCCGAGCTTCGCGCAGATTCCAGACACCGCGTACGTGGGGCTCTACACCGACGTCGATCATACGACGTGGAGCGCGACGTATTCGGGCGTCACGACAACGGTCTACATGTACATCTTCTGGGTGCCGGGTCCGGACGGGCTGCAGGCGGCCGAGTGGGCGATCTCGTATCCAAGCAATATCCTCCAGGGCACGATCACCAAGGATGCGGATATTGCGAGCACCCTCGGAACGATGCAGGCCGGCATCGCCGTTTCCATGTATACCTGCCATGCCGGTGGAGTGTGGTACTGGACGCACAAGGTGAGATTGTTCCTGCAGGATGCGGAGCAGAGCACGATAGAGATCGTCGCCAATCCGACGGTCATCCCGCCCGTGTACGATTATTCGGCATGCACGTTGGGCTACCCCAGAAAACCCGTGAAGAGGGCTACGAACCTGTGCATGAATTGGTCCTGCGAAACGGCCACCCAGAGCGCCACGTGGGGCGCGATCAAGAGCCTGTTCTAGCTCCGGGGCCGGGTGCCGCACATCGAGAGTATCCGGAAGGGCCGATTCCCGAAATCGGCCCTTCGATTTTCCCCGCCTGTCTCGGGGGGGGCATTTGTTCTCGACCGATTCTCGCCTCCTTCGCGGCGGCTCGCCGGCTGCGGCTCATTTCCCCGTCTCGGTATCGTTCTCATCGGAGTTGCTTTCCATCTGTCCTTTTGCTAACTTGAAATGTCCTGTTTTCCATGTTCTTCTCCTGTTTTTCAAGGAGGATTCTTAGAAAAATGTGCACGAGACATAGACGTCAGGCATTATCGGTTGCGCTGTTTCTCCTCGTTCTGGCCGCCGCGATCGCTCCGGCCTCGGCGGGAGAAAACGAGGATCTGAATTTCGCCAAGAAGCTCCGGCACGACGGGATGTACGTCGCCGCCGCCGAGGAGTTCCTGCGCTTCACGGAGAAGTATCCGCAGAGCGTGCTGCGGCCCGAGGCGCTCTTCAACGCGGCCGAGTCGTACCTTCAGGCCTCCAAGGCGAACGACGCCCTGAACACGTACGAGAAATTCATCGAAACGTACCCGAAGGATAGCCGCGCGTGCCTGGCGAGGCTCCAGCGAGGCAAGATATTCAAGGCGCTCAAGCGCTACAAGGAGGGCGCCGACGAGCTGCTCCTCATTCCGGACGAGGATCCCGCTTGCCCGGTCATCGATCAGGCGCTCCTCGACGCGGCCGAATGCCTCATGTCGATGGGAGATTCGGAGGGTGCCGCCAAGGTGCTCCGGCGTCTGATCAATGACAGGGGCGATTCGCAGCTCACGCCTCGCGCGCGCTTCACGCTCGCTCTGGCCCTCTTCAACACGGGGCGGGACATGGAGGCGGATCAGGTGCTCGCGGACATCGCCTCGCGGTATCCTTCGTCCCCGGTGAGGGCCCTCGCCCTGGTCAAGCTCGGAGAGCGATCGCTCGCGAAGAACGATTACGCGAAGGCGGAAGGCTATTTCCGCACCGTCGAAAAGGATTTCAAGGAGGACCCTCTGTCGGAGAAGGCGGTGCTCGGGCTCATCGATATACAGACGAAGAGGGGGAGCGCTGACGCGGTCCTGAGCGAGTCGGAACGGTTCCTCGAGACATTCCCGACCTCCGAGGCGAGGTCGAAGGTGACGCGGAAGGCCGTCGAGGCCGCGCTCAAATCGAAAAAGAACGACAAGGCCCTCGCGCTCGTCAATTCGCTCAAGTCGGCGAAGGGCGTTGTGGATTCGACCGGAGAGGTATCGCTGCTCGCGGCGCGCGTTCTCATGGAATCGGGAAAGACCAACGAGGCGATCGCCGAGCTCGAGGCGATGCGGAGCTCTCATCCGGCATCGCCTCTTCTCGCGGAAGCGCTCGTGCTCGAAGCGGAGCTCAGGGACAGGGCCGGCGCGCCGCTCGAGGCCGCGCGGCTCTACAATCTCGCGCTCATGGGGCATTCGGACAAGAGCGAGCGGGTCAGGCTCAACGCCCGCCTCGCGGAGCTTTCCGCCTCGCGCCTCGCAGACACGCTCTCCGCGATACGATACTGGGGCCTCGTCGCCGATGAGGACAAGGACGGCAGCGCCGCCGAGGAGGCCATCTATCGTGAAAGCGAGCTCAAGGAAAAGATCGGGGACGTCTCCGGCGCGGCGCGGGGGTACGAGGCGATCGTATCCAGATTCCCGGAGGGGCGCTTCGCCGCGCAGGCGAAGGAGCGGCGGCGCGCCGTGGAGCTCAGGCCCGTATGGAACGGCGCCGTCGCGAAGAGGCTCTCGCGCGTCGCGGCGTGGGACGCGGGTCCCGCGCAGCGATCCGTCGAGACGGGAGCCATTCTGGTCGAGAACGCCCGCGACGCCGAAGGCGCAGTGCCCATCCTGGAGGGGGCGCTCGCGAGAGATCTCTCCGATTCGCTGCGCGCGAAGGCCGGCTTCTATCTCGGGACGGCGCATCTCATGAGATCGAAGGCTGCTGCGTCGAGCCGGGAAGGGGCGGACGCCGAGCGCACGCGGGGGCTCGACATGCTGAAGGACGTTTCCCAGAAGTACGCGGGCACGGTATGGGCGGAGCGCGCGAGCCGGAGCTACATCGAAGAACGCCAGTCCGAATGGACCCTGGGCGAGCGGCTCGCGAGAATCGATGAGTACATGACGCGGTACGGCGCGGGGCAGGGAAGATGGTGGGCGCTCACGAAGAAGTCGCAGTATCTCTCGGAGGCCGCGGCGCGGGGGGATACGGTGGCCGCGACGGCGGCGCTCGCTGCATCCGGCGACGTGCTCGCATCGGCGGCGCCGGCCGCCGATAAGAAGGAGGCTCTGCTGCTCAGCGCCTACCTCATGAAGGGCAAGGGCGACAACGCGGGGGCCGCTCGCGCGTTCAACAGCTTTGTTTCGACGTACGGGGACGATCCCAGGGTCACCGGCGCTCTCTACGATCTCGGCGATGCGCTGCTCGCGACGAAGGACTTCACCGGCGCCTCCGCCGCCTACGACCGCTGCATCGCCCGCGCGCCCGGCAGGGCGATCGCCGCCAAATGCATGATTCGAAAAGGAGACTGTCTCTACTATACGACCAAATACGCCGAGGCGGCCGAGGCCTACGCGGGTTTCGCCGCGGCGTATCCCGACGACCAATTCGCCGGGGAGGCCCTGTACCGCGCGGCGCTCGCGCGGGACAAGATGGGGGACGCCAAGGGGGCGGACGAGATACTTCAGGGGCTCCTCGCAAAGGAAGGCG